>SLNU01000148.1 GCA_007132865.1 Bacteroidales bacterium
AACTTCGAATAATCAACCCCCGCCTTAAGACCAAAACCAATTCCCGGGTTCTTGGCAGACGCAAAAACGGGAAGTATCAGCAAGCAAGCAAACAGCAAACAGGCCTTTCTCATGTGTTTTCGGGGGTTTTATTTTCAATCAATCCTTTAAGCAGCGAATAGAAAAACCATGCCTTTTATCATAAAAACTTGACCCTAAGTTTACGCCTGTGCCCAGATTCATTCCGGCTGCAGTTAACTCGCTTGTTGGATGGGTGGAATATGTCCACCAATGTCCAAAAGACCCAAGCCGCTGAAACGTCCAGGTGGCCCATCTCACCCCTCCCGGATAGGCTGAAAAACCATAATCGTCTGTCCCGTGTCCGGAACAAGAAAAGTTCCACCTGGGGTGATCGTCCGTATCGCATCTACTTTCAAAGGGGGAATAAACCTGAAGGCAGGACTTCAGCATTCTTCCCATTTGGTTGCCTCCAATGGCTGTACGCAATTCCACCATATCTTCATTGCTTGGAACGTGCCAGCCTGCCGGACAGACCCCTCTCGGGTCTGATGCAGCAAACCAATTATATAGCTTGCCGTAGGCACTAATCATTTCGGCATCCCCGTCAATGCCCTCTATCGCCGTGTGGGGATACACGGCATAGGCTCCCATTGAAAGTTGACCCCAATCAGTGTCACTAAAGTGTGTGGGTATCTGATCGCCGTTGCTGTACCGGCTCACCTTGAGGTTTTCAGCCAGCCAGCACTGATCTCCAATCAGTACCGTCGTATAAATGTTTCCGTCTATGTCCGCCACTGTCTTCACATCCGGGCAAGGCCGATAAAAATTATAGGTAAACGCCTTTATCATTACGGCTATCGTATGTGAATAAAACGGGTCGCAGTCACCGGCCGTGACCAGTGCACGGTAGTAAGAGGGCTGGTCTGCCAACACCAACAGGGTGTCTTCTGTCGCCCCGGGAATATCGGTCCACGACCCCAGATCAAAGGATCGCTGCCATTGGATCTCCCCGGTATATTCATTGAGTCTGATTACTACCGGTTCATCCTGCTCAACCAGCAACTCCTTGTCTGGCTCTGACTGCGAATAGCCAAATGACATGGCGAAGACCTGAAGAACGGCCAATACTATTTTTATACAGGAAAAGATCGGTCTCATGATACTGGCAGGTTTAGAGTATGATAATCTGCTGTATGGTTCTCCTGGTCCCATCCTGAACCTGGAGAAAATATACCCCCTTTCCCAGGAATGAAAGGTTAAGCCGGATGTTCATCCAATCACTGCGGACCAATGTGAGGGCTCTGTGCACTTCTCTGCCTTCCAAATCAAATACCTGCACCGACAGCCGATCACCCATCCTAAGGGAGCCTGCCTCCAGGTTGAAAATGCCGCTGCCGGGATTCGGGTACACCAGCACCCAGCCAGCCACATCATCCGGTTCTATGACCCGGGTAGCTCCCATGCAATCATCCACACCCGGCTGTTCAATATAAAGGTCTGCATATTTGATCCCTGGGGCACAACCTGATTCATCAGCAGGAATTACTTCGAAGGTCCTTTTGATATCGTAGTGCCAGCAATATTCACTAACATAGATTTCTACCTCCGTGACCCCGCCCGCAGACAAATCAGGTGCGGAATACTGACGTAAATCCAGATCTCCCAACCAGCCACAATCATCCCAAATAGTAAACCCACACATCCAATAAGCGAAGGCTGCATCCAGCTCCCGCTGGTTTTTAAAACTGCATGCGTGGTAGGCCACACTGTTTGGGCTCTGAATCTCGAGCCAGCCTGAATATACTTCAAACCATACTGAAAAACTTATCTCCTCACATTGGTCTGTGATGGTCCATGTAACTTCAAAGGAATAGTCGGAGCACTCAAAACAACAATAACTCCACATATCATAATCATTGACCACCACCGGATCACAACCGCCTGATTTTATTGCATTCCGGGTAATTTCCCCGACAATATATTCAATCTCATAATATACCCAATAATCATCACCGCATGTGTGAAAGCCATAACCGCCGCCATGGTTATTCAGTTCGATCGGCGGCGCCTTAATGGTGATCTGCTGAACAGCGCTGGCTTCATTTCCACATTCGTCTTTAACCAAAAAGGTTCTGTGAACAATCCACGGACAATCGTCTTCAATGATTTCATCTGCATACACAATGGATGCTATCGGGCAATCATGTGCAATGGCACCGCCCTCGGCCTGTAGTTGCTCCCTGCTTATGGAAACACTTTCCTCGCTAAAAGGCAAGGCCGACAATCCGGAATCAACAATGTCGTCCAAGCTGCACCCGGCGATCTCCAGATCTCCAGACAGGGTAATTACTGGTGGGTCGTTGCCCCAGGCAGGGATCGTTACCGCAAGGATAAGGGGCAGGCAGGTTAGAAAAAACACCAGTTTTTTCATGGCTTTCCGGATGTTATACAATCCTGGCCTGAGGGGCCGGATTTCCGGCGTAAGTTAAAAAAAATAATAGACAAACCCCGTCATGAATATCACAATAACGGGGCTTGCCATGCCTGGATAGAAGAAGTACGTCTTAGGTGCCGAAATTATAGTCTAAAGCAAAACCATACGTTTGCTCTCAACCTGGCGGCCGTCAACAACAAGCGTGTAGACATAGGTGCCTGAAGTCAGTGAGCCTCCGTGGATCAGAACCTGTCCGGCACCCTGATGTTCCAGGAGAAGTGCCATAACCTGTGTTCCGGCCATGTCCGCAATGAAGATCTGTGCCTTTTGCGTTCCTTCTGGCAGAAAATAACGGATAACGGTGTTTTCATGAAAGGGATTAGGCGTGTTTTGTTCTGACCGTGCATTACCGGAGGGGTATTGCTGCTGGCTGTCATTGATCCCATATCCCGTGGATTGCCTCAGATCCACCCCCAGGTTCTCAAGCTGGAAAATTATATCGTTGATCTGGCCTTGCATGCGTACGTTTTCTGCCCTCAGGCTTACCTCAGCGGCCAGAAGCTGTTCATTCGCCTGCCTGAGTTCACTTAACTCTTCCCGTAGTGCATCAAACCCTTCGGGAGACAGTGCTTCAATCTGTACCTGCTGCTCCTGCACGGCCCTCACCAATGGCACCACAAAATCAGAATACCGCAGGCCATAGTGTCCACTCTTATTTACCGGTGCATCCACCCCACTAAATGCCACACCAAGTTCATTTACTGTGGCCTCCACCTCCTGGGCGACAAAACCCGTATAGCGGATGGCCGCTTTCTCATCACGTGACTTCTGGGTGATCTCATCGGGCGCGGCTGTTGCCTTGCTGCCGTCCTCTGCACGGGTCAGGTCTTCTTGAAGGTCGGCAGCAAGTTTGTGGACATCGCTCACAACAGACCAAGTGACCTGGCCACCGATACTGGTTACCGAAGCATTGCCAAGCCGCACCTGGTTGCTGGCGGTTGGTCTTGCAGCATAGCCAATGCCGGTAACATTGGAATAGCCGCTTGCATGGGGGTAAGCACTTCGCCCCACAAAGGCACTTTAGTTAATATTGCTGGTAAAATCCCCGGCCACGTATCCTGTTGCGGTATTGCTGCTACCCGATGTCAGACTACGCATTGAATAATACCCGATCCCGGTATTGTAAACTCCAGTTGTGTTCGACATCAGGGCTGCAATTCCAAATGCAGTATTAAAATAGCCTGTTGTGTTGAAATAAAGGGCCGCGTGACCAGTAGCGATATTCGCGAAGCCTGTTGTGTTGAAAAAGAGGGCCTCAAGTCCCATGGCGGTGTTGACTTGGCTGGGTCAGCATTTGTCGGAGCGGCCTCCTGCGCCAGGACACCAGGGATCATCACCAGCAACGGTAGTTTTTTCATTGATCTCATTTTCGCTCCTCCTTTTGTTTTGTTTGGTTTATAATAAATGCAGACCAGCAGGGACGCATCCCCCCCCCCAGATCAACGCAATTAAAAACAAAACACTTGATTTACAAAAATGATACTTAAAAGACCATCCTGAACAGCGTCCCTTTACCCGGTTCGCTTTCTATTTCCGTGCGGGCACCATGCATGTCAAGAAAATCCTTGGCGATCAAAAGACCCAGTCCGGCATCGCTTTCCACCCCGTCCGGACCGGTGGGGGATGCAAGCCCGGAAAACAACCGATCAAGCACCTCCTGTTCCATCCCGCTGCCTTCATCCACAATCTCCACAACCGAACGCGCCCCTTCTGCCCTGACCCTGACCGTCACCTTCCCCTTCTTCTCAGAATATTTGATCGCATTGGAAAGCACATTCCTGAAAATGGCTTTCAGCATATTCTCATCGGCAGCCACCTGCTGCAGGGGTGAATCAACTTCATTCACCAGCTTCAGCTGTTTCTGTTCAGCCACCGCCTTAAATAAATCAAGCGTCTCATCCAGGATCCCCGGGATGTCCAGGAGCTTTTTATCCGGCTTCAGACCAAGCATGTCTGTTCTCGACCAAAGGAGCAAATCGACCAAGGTGGTGTAAGTGGTCCCGATGTGCCGGCTGACCGCTTGGAGCAGGGTTTTGATCCTGGCTTGGTCGTACTGGTCAATGTGGTTCAATACCAACTTCAGCATCTCGTTCGAAGTTCCGAGACCGCCCCTGATGTCATGGGAGATCATGGAAAGAAACCTGGTCTTTTGCACATTTGTGACCCTCAGCTCCTCATTGGCTTTCTTAAGCTGCTCGTCAAGGATGAGCATTTTCAGGTCATCTTCAATGTGTTGCCTGAGCGACACCAGGAACTCCGTATAGGTTTCGCTGTAATGATTTCCCTTATTGTCGAGCAGGCAGATGGTCCCAAAAACCTCCCCGTCAGGCCAGTTGAGTGGCAAGCCAAGGTAGGAGATCATGCCCAGGGGGATGTCCGGATTATCCGAACGCCATGCCGGGTCTTTCGTGGCATCGGGGACCATCAACTTCTTTTGTGTGCCGACAACGGTTTCGCAATAAAGTCCATGATTCAGTTTTTCCCTGTCTCCTGGTTTGTACGGACTTAAACTCCCCTGGCTGCCAACCAAAACCTCTATCTCTGACCGGTGAAGCCGCATGATCAAGGCAGAAGGAACGTTCACGATCTTCGCCGCCATATTTACCAGGGATTGCCAGCTGCCCAGCATTCCGGAGGAAATTTCGGGTTTTTCCTCACCTCCGATTACAACGGATTTTATGCTCCTGGTGAGGCCTTCCCTGACGGTAATTTTTGCAATATTCCCGAACATTGTTGTGCGTTTTTGGCTATGACCTCTTTGTCTTTGCAAAGCTATAAAAAGTTACCCGCAAAGCGCAAATCATTCTATGCACAACCTGTTTCAGAATCAGGCAACCAGCATCACAACACACCGGTTATTCCACAACGATGGTACCATTCATGCCCGGATGAAGGGTGCATACGTAAGTATATGTTCCAGCAGTATCAAATGTGTAGGTAAAGCTGGCTCCAGGCTGGACATTTGCATCGAACAACCCATCATCACTGGTTACAGTATGCAACATTGAGTCCGTGTTATTCCAGGTGACAGTTTCCCCAACTTCTATGGTTAGCTGAGCGGGTGTAAAAGAACTTGGGGTCATCCCAACTGTATTGGCGGGGGTGTCACCGTTATCGTCGCTGCTGCCGTTTGCAGGAGTGGTCCCGTTTTCATCGTCCGAACAGGCCATTAGGGAAATCATTAGGGCGAATACGATAAGTTTCACAAAGTTTTTCATGGCTTGGAAATATTTGCTTCAACATGTATCTACTTATAAATATACGTTTTTTGTGTTGAATATCAAAGACTAGCCATTGGCTTTTAATTAATTTTCGCCCAACAGCAAGGCTTCTTGTCCGTAAGCCATGGTTATAAAAACAAACCAGCGTGTTGGATCACTAAAAAAATCAATTACCTTTGCATTTCAAAGCACTTTTAAATGAAGACAAGACCCACAAGCCCAAATGAAGATATTCTGGCCATCCGCGAAATCATGGAGCGGTCTTCCAAGTTCTTGTCAATAAACGGATTGGCAGGTGTTTTAGCAGGCATTGTTGCCTTGGTCGGGGCAGCATTTTCCTGGTTGATAATCCTGGGCGCCGGCAGGACGACCTATGGTGACCTGTTGCAAAATGTCGGTGACCCCGCGGTGGCGGCCGCGTGGATGGGCCTCGCACTGATCGCGGCAATCGTACTTGTTTTTGCTGTGACAGGGGCAGTATTTTTTTCACACAGAAAAGCCCGGAAGGCCGGTCAAAAACTATGGACGGTCTCCACCAGAAATCTGCTGGTTCATTTCTTGATCCCGCTGGCTTCCGGCGGAATATTTGTCCTCATCCTTGTCTTTGGGAATTACCTGGGACTGGTTCCTTCGGCAATGCTGATTTTCTACGGACTGTCACTTGTCAATGCAGGCAAATTCACATTTGGAGAGATCCATTCGCTTGGGCTCACAGTAATTGCTTTGGGAATATTGGCAGGGTTTTTTCCCAGTTATGGTTTGCTTTTCTGGGCGATGGGATTTGGCCTGATGCATATCATTTACGGTTCCATAATGTATCATCTGCGTGAAAAGAAAGGAAGATAGTCACTCTCTAAAAAGCCAGGATTTATTTTGAAGCATCCGATATCAAACCTTCTGAAAGTATTCGATAGCCGCATCAGGCTTGGAATCATGTCGGCACTCATGGTAAACGACACGCTTGATTTTAATGCACTGAAGGAGCTGCTCGACCTGACCGACGGAAACCTCGCCAGCCATTTGAAATCGCTTGAACAGAAGAAGGTCATCAGCGTAACCAAGCGGTTTGTCGGAAGGAAGCCACGCACCTCCTACCACGTAACGGACCGGGGAGCGGACTTGTTTCGCAAACACCTGGAAGCGCTGGAAGAAATCATCAGGAATCAATAATTTTTCCGCAACATAAATGGTCATTTTTTTTAATCATTCACTTTGTTTTTCAAAGCACTTTTTAAAATGGAAACAAACCACATTCAAAACTTCCTGAACAGCTACAGCTGGAAAATGGTCATCGTTTCAGGACTGGCCATCGTGCTGCTGATCCCTTCATTCCTGATTCAGGACATAATCCGGGAGCGCATCACCCTGAGTGAAGAGGTGAAAAATGAATTATACGGCCACTGGGGCGGGAGGCAAGTGATTGCCGGACCGGTGCTGAATGTGCCATACTCGGTGCCGGAATCGGGACAAGGCAATGCAGGGCTGACTAATTCGGGGCTGGTTAATCCGGCACCGGGCATTGCAGGGGTCAGCACCACGGGTTTCTACGAAAGGCGCGGGGTTGCACACTTTTTACCGGAGTTCCTCCGGACAGACGCTACGCTTTACCCCGAAACAAGGAATCGCGGAACCTACAAAGTAGTGGTTTACGAGGGAAGGGTGCACATAAAAGCTTCGTTTGCTCCACCGGATGTTTCAAATCTTGACCTTCAAAATGCCAAATACAACTGGGATGCCGCCTATTTCACGATTGGCATATCCGATATGCGGGGACTGAAAAACCTGCCTGAGCCAATAATCAATGATCAGAAATATGTTGTTAATCCAGGTGTTGCCGATACCGACCTGTTCCAATCCGGACTTACTGTAAAAACCGGACCGCTTGATCCCGGCCTGCCGATCGAGTTCGATGTTGAATTGATTTTGAATGGCTCTGAAAACCTGTCTGTGGAGGTGCTTGGAAAAAAATCTGAAGTTTTTATGGCGTCAGATTGGCCAGCGCCAGCCTTTAGCGGGGGATTTCTTCCTGACGACCGAAGCGTTTCCTCAGACGGGTTTAATGCCAGTTGGCAGGTAACCCACCTGAACCGCAATTTCCCGCAACAATGGGTTGATAGCAAATTCAACACGCGCGATGCTCTATTGGGGGTTGACCTGCTTATCCCGATTGACCATTACCAGAAATCCATGCGGTCGGTAAAATATGCCATATTGTTCATCGCCCTGAATTTCATCACCTTTATCTTCATAGAGATAAAAAGCAAAACCAGGATACACCCGTTCCAGTACACCCTGGTTGCTTTCGCCTTGCTGACGTTTTACACCCTTCTCATATCCCTGGGCGAACAAATTGGATTCAACCTGGCCTACCTTATATCGGCAGTGGCAGTCACGGTGCTGATCTCCTGGTATGCCGCCGGAATATTGAAAAACAGGCGCACTGCAGGCCTTGTCACCCTGCTGCAAACGGGTCTGTACTTGTTTCTTTTTACCATTTTACAGCTTCAGGACTATGCCATGCTGGCCGGAAGCGTCGGTTTGTTTTTGATCCTGGGCATTATCATGTGGGGGTCACAAAAGGTCAAATGGTATC
>SLNU01000163.1 GCA_007132865.1 Bacteroidales bacterium
GGGGGTGAACCCGCATGATAAGGTAATCCTTCAGGCAGGGGGGACAAAACGCTGGCTTAAAGGGCAAATCATGCATTGGTTGTGTGACACCTATGAGGAGCATCTCGGGAAAACGGACCGCTTTTCAGGCATTGCCGCACAGGAGGCATTCGATCGGGGTGTAAAGGCACCGGTCTGGCGGGTCGTCTTCAATCCGCTCTGGCGCTTTTTTCACAATTTCGTAATCAAGCTGGGATTCCTGGATGGCTATGATGGGTACCTGGTCAGCAAGTATGTCGCTCTTCTTGGTTTTTTAAAGTATGCCAAGCTCCGGCGTCTCCATTTGGAAACACATGGAGTGCAAGGCCGGGATGGGAAGTCCCGCAAGGTGCGAATAGCGGAGGTAAGGCAGAATGCGGGCAGCAGGCGCAAAGTTTAATGCGTAAACAGGTTTATCAATGAACAAGGAATATGACATTAAAGAAACAGTAAAGGTTCTGCAGGCCGGGGGGACCATCCTTTATCCTACGGATACCATCTGGGGTGTAGGGTGTGATGCCACCAATGCCAGGGCTGTCAAAAAGGTTTACGGCATTAAGGAGCGCTTATCCGGAAAATCCCTGATTATTCTGGTTTCGGATCTGGAAGCTTTAAAGAACTATGTGGAAAGCATCCCTGACCTTGCCCGCGACATGATGGATAGCATATCCGACCCGCTGACCATTATTTATCCCGGTGCAAGGAACCTGGCGCCCAATGTGGCGGCGGAGGATGGGTCGGTCGGGATCCGGATCCCAAAGGATGCATTCTGCCAGGAACTACTGAAGGCTTTCGGAAAGCCTATCACCTCCACATCGGCCAACCTCAGCGGTGCCCCCAGCCCGGTTTCTTTCAGCAAGATTTCTCCAGAAATCATCGGGGCGGTGGACCATGTGGTTCCTTTCGGGGAGACCGGTATCCGCATGCCCCGGCCGTCCACCATCATCCGGATAGATCCCGAAGGAAACATACAGATAATCAGGAACTGACCAAATATAATGAGAACATTTCTCCGCCATCGGATCTTTGAGGTCCTTTCCGGGCTTGCCGCCGGGAAAGGGGTCAAAGTGTATGTGATCGGTGGATGGGTGCGCGACCTTTTCCTGAAAAGGGAATCCAAAGACATAGACATTGTCGTGGCAGGCAGTGGCATTGAAATGGCCGAGGCGGTGCATGAAGCCCTTGGCCTGAAAAGAAAGCTGCAGGTGTTTAAAAATTTCGGGACCGCCATGCTGCATTATCAGGACTGGCAGGTGGAATTTGTGGGGGCCCGCAAGGAATCTTACCGGCACGGCTCCCGCAAGCCCATAGTCGAAGACGGGACCCTGGAGGACGACCTGAGGCGAAGGGACTTTACGATCAATGCCATGGCCATCAGCCTCAACACGGAAGACTTCGGGACCCTGATCGATCCGTTTGGCGGACAAAAAGACCTGGTGAATAAGCTGGTGCGCACGCCCCTGGATCCGGATGTGACCTATTCTGACGACCCATTGCGCATGATGCGGGCCATACGGTTTTCTACACAGCTCGACTTTCAGATACACGAGCCTTCTTTTGAGGCCATCCGCAGGAACGCAGGCAGGCTTGGCATCGTCTCCATGGAACGGATCATGGATGAGTTCAACAAGATCCTGCTTGCCGATAGGCCGGGCCGGGGACTGTTGATGTTGCAACAGGCCGGATTGCTTGGGGTGTTTTTCCCTGAACTGGAAGCCCTCTCCGGGGTGGAGGTGAAACACGGGAAGGCGCATAAGGACAATTTTATCCATACATTGAAGGTGCTCGACAATGTTTCCGACAGCTCGGGCAGCCTCTGGCTGCGCTGGGCCGCACTGCTGCATGACATTGCCAAACCGGCATCAAAAAGGTATGAGGAGGTTAACGGCTGGACTTTTCACGGGCATGAATACCTGGGCTACAAAATGGTGGGCCCCATCTTCCGGAAGCTGAAGCTTCCGATGAATGAGAAAATGAAATTCGTGCAGAAGATGGTGTTGCTGCACCTTCGACCGATCGTTCTGAGCCAGAGTATCGTGACAGATTCGGCGGTCAGGCGGCTGCTCTTTGAGGCCGGCGATGATATCGACGATTTGATGTTGCTGTGCGAGGCGGATATCACTTCCGGAAATCCGGAAAAGGTCAAAAGGTACCTTAAGAATTTTGAACTGGTCAGGCAAAAGCTTGATGAGATCGAGGAAAAGGACCGCCTGCGTAACTGGCAGCCCCCGGTAACAGGGGAAGACATCATGGAATATTTCGGACTGAAACCCTGCCGGGAGGTTGGCGTCATCAAAACGGCCATACGGGAGGCCATCCTCGACGGGCACATTCCCAATCAGCGGGAAGAAGCCCTGGAACGGATGAAGGAGGAAGGAAAAAAAATGGGCCTTTCACCCAAGTCGTAACGGAATTAATCATTAAATTTGAAATGGGCAGCACCTACCAGCCCGTAAAAACGGTTACATGCATATCTACCGGTTTAAATTGAGGTTTGAAGACCAGGATGAGTTTCTTAGGGAAGTGGAGGTCAGGGCAGACCAGACCTTTGAGGATTTCCACCGTGTCATTGTTGCCGACCTGAAACTGGACCCCAAAACCCTTTCGTCGTTTTTTACCTGCAATGACCAGTTCAGAAAACAAAAGGAGATCTGCCTGGTCGAGATGGATCCGGAACCGGATCCGGAACAGGACCCGGAAGAGGACGAAGGCAAACCGATATATGTGATGGCGGAAAGCAGGGTCAGGAAATTCATTGATGACCCCCACCAGAAGCTGCTTTTTGTATATGATTATCTGAATTACTGGACATTCTACATCGAACTGCTAAAGATCCTTCCGGCCGATGACAGCAGGGAGTATCCGAGGATATCCCGCTCGGAAGGGGAAACCCCCAGGGAATTGTCTGCAAAGCCGGGTACTCTGCCGGAAGCTGATCAGCGCATGGACATGTCATTTGATGAGGATGTGTATGATCCGGAAGACCTGGATCAGCTGGAAAAGGAGGAAAACATATACAGCAACCTGCCAGACAACTCCGAAGGCCTTGAAGAAGACAGTTTCTGAACCCACCCTGGTGATCATCACGGGTCCGACTGCCGTCGGCAAAACCCAAGTCAGTGTAGAGATCGCCCGGCGCCTGGGAACCGGGATTATCTCCGCCGATGCCCGACAGTTTTATCGTGAGCTAAGGATTGGCACTGCCCCGCCCGGACCTGAACTACTTGCCAGGGTGCCCCATCATTTCGTCGGCCACCTTTCCATTTTTGACTACTACAATGTGTCCATGTTTGAACAACAGGCCCTTAAGGTCCTGCAAGGGATTTTTTTGCAATCAGACCATGCTGTCGTCACTGGTGGTTCAGGCCTTTACCTGGATACCCTTTGCCAGGGAATCGGGGAGCTGCCGGATGCGGACCCCGCCATCCGGGCATATGTTCAGGGGTATTACCGGGAAAGGGGCTTGGAGGGCCTGCGGTCATGGCTCAAACGTATCGACCCGGTCTATTACGAAAAGGTCGACCTGGCCAACCCAAACCGCATGATACGGGGCATAGAGGTCTATTTGTCCACCGGTCTCCTATATTCTGAACTTCGACGCCACCAGCCGATCCGACGAAATTTCCGGATCAGACGCCTGGTACTGAACAGGGACCGGGCAGAACTCTTCCGGCGCATCAACGAACGGGTGGATGAGATGGTGCGCCTGGGACTGGTGGAAGAGGCCCTGGCTTTTTTCCCGCACCGCGAACTGAATGCCCTGAACACGGTGGGATACAAGGAGCTGTTCAACTGGCTTTCCAACCATTATCCGCTGCATGAAGCCCTGGAGAAGATCAGGACCAACTCCAGAAGGTATGCGAAAAGGCAGCTTACATGGTTTAAAAGGTATCCCGACGCTGCCTGGTTCCATCCGGATGACCTCGAAGGGATGATGGGATTTATCACGAATGGTAAGCCAGCAATCCCGCCATCGGGGAGTCCGTGAGCTTAACGCTTGAGATGCCGTGCCCTATGGCAAGCCGCCGGATGATGTCCCGGTAGTGGTAACCTACCGATCCGACGCAACCCATCTTAAAAGCCTCATATCCCGGCAACTTGCAGACCTGCTCCCGGAAAAATGCCTCAAAGCAATCTTCCAGCAGTTCCATGATCCGGGGATGGTGCATCTGCTGATGGATGAACACGGAAAAGGAGGCAAGAAAGCGGTTGGGATGCTCCTTGCGGTAGATCTCCTCCAGAATCTGTGCCCGGTCAAGCTTGTATGCCTGCGAAAACGCCAGGTTTAATTCCCTGGGCAGCTGGTCCTTCAACAGCTTCTCCAGGAAGGCTTTCCCGAGGTGGGTGCCACTTCCCTCATCTCCAAGAACATAACCCAGTGATGGCAGCACATGCGTGATCTCTGAACCCTTGTACAAACAGGCATTGGAGCCCGTCCCCAATATACAGGCAATCCCCGGTTCCCTGCCAAACAATGCCCTGGCGGCACCCAGCAGATCATTTTCAATTGAGATGTCCGGATTGCCCATGAGCAGGGGTTTCAATGCGTCTCGCACCATTTGCCGGTTGGCAGAAGTGGAGCAGCCCGCACCATAGAAATGGACCGCCTGAATCTGCTGGTCTTTGATGAATGGCTGAAGGTCAATGACCAGTTGGGCTGCCATGCTTTCCGGGGTGAAAAAGAAGGGGTTCAGTCCCCGGGTGACAATGCTGGCACTGAGCTGCCCGCTTTCGGCGAGCCACCAATGGGTCTTGGTGCTTCCACTGTCTGCAAGCAGCATCATTTCTTTGCGGGTGTTGGTGGGGAACCACTTTCCGTTGGGGGTGTTGAAGGGGGGGCACTTTCCTTTCCAGGTGTTGGGGGTTCACTTTCCGTTGCGGGTGCAATGAACTCCTTGGCCAGCATTTCCTTTAGCTGCACCGGCTTAAGGTTGCGTATCAGCAAGCCCTCTTTGCACCAGCTGATTCTTCCGGTTTGCTCACTAACCACCAGGGCGATGGCATCCGATTGCTCGGTAATGCCCGCGGCCGCCCGGTGCCTGAGGCCCAAGGTCTGGGGAAACCCCTGCTTTTCTGTGACGGGAAGCACACAGCGGGCCACCCGGATCCGGTTGTTGGTAATAATGACCGCACCGTCATGCAAAGGGCTGTTCTTGTAGAAAATGGACTCCAGCAAAGGAGATGAAAGGCGTGCATCCAGCAGTTCCCCTGTCTCGACAAATGATTCAAGTTCATTCTGGTTTGTGATCACCAGCAGCGCGCCCGTCCGACTCTCAGAAAAGCGCTCAAAGGCATTGACGATGGATGAAATATCGAGCTTCTCCCTTTCGTCAAAATTCCAAAACTTATTGAAAACACTCCTGGAGCCTCTGTTCAGTATGCCTCTCGTGCCCAATAGCAAAAGGAATTTCCGTATTTCCGGCTGAAAAACAATGATCAGGGCCAATACCCCCACACTGGCGAACTGGCTGAGGATGGCCGTGAGCAGTTCCATTTCGAACAGTCTGACCACCCACCATAACAGGTATAGGGAAAGGATTCCCAGAAAAATGTGTATGGCCCCGGTTCCGCGGATAAGGGCATACAACTGGTATAGCAGTATGGCCACCAGCAGCACGTCTATCACGTCAAGCAGCCGGATCTGGATAAAGGCAAGGATTGGTTCCAAAGGCATGGGGATTGGATTTGAATACTTATTCAGGTGATGGTTTCACGGTTTTGAACGCATTGGTGATGGCAATGGCCTCCACGGCCGCCTTTACATCATGGACCCTCAGAATATCAGCCCCTTTAAGCAGGGCCAGGGTGTGCAAGACCGTGCTGCCGTTTAATGCCTCCCCGGCCGGGATGTTCAGCACCTGGTTAACCAGGGATTTTCTTGAAAGACCAACCAGGACCGGGCGTTCGAAGATGGCCAGAAAGTCCATGTCCTTCAATAGCCGGTAATTGTGCTCCAGGGTCTTCCCGAACCCAAAGCCGGGATCTATGATGATGTCGGCAACGCCCAATTCGTTAAGCAGGGCGATTTTTTTACTGAAGAATATGGAGACCTCCTTAAGCAGGTCCTTATATACAGGATGCTTTTGCATCGTCGCCGGGCTACCCTGCATATGCATTAGGACATAGGGGACCTTCAGCCTGGCAATCGTTTGGAACATGGCCGGGTCAATGCTTCCTGCCGAGATGTCGTTCACCATGTGGGCCCCTTCACCGATCGCCATAATGGCTGTTTCCGAATAATACGTATCAACCGACAGCAATGCGTCCGGAAAGGTTTTTGCGATGGCTTTCAGCAAAGGCTCCAGTCTTGCCCTCTCCTCTGCCTGCGGCAGCAGGTCCGCCCCGGGACGGCTGGAGGCTGCTCCCAGGTCGAGAAAGGAAGCTCCCTCCTCCAGCATTTTCCCGGCCTGAAGGCAAGCCTGGTCTGACAAAAGGTATTTGCCCCCATCATAAAAGGAATCCGGGGTCAGGTTCAGGATTCCCATCACTTGCGGAGCGTCAAGCTCCACCAATTTACCCCCGCAATTCAAGGTCTTCTTTGGGCAAAAAAACGTATCTTTCGCCATTGTTTTCTGTTGCTATACCTTTATTACTTTTGCAAGCCTATGGGCGCTTTATCAAAAACCGATCAGCAGTTTGACCACGTCAGGCGGGTCTGCCTGGATGTTTTTCTGAAAAAAATGCAGGATTACGGCAGCGCCTGGAGAATACTGAGACCATCTTCTTTGACCGATCAGATATTTATCAAGGCACAGCGTATCCGGTCGTTGCAGGACAAAGGTACACAAAAAATCCTTGAAGGAATCGGTCCTGAATTCGTCGGCATTGTCAATTATTCCATCATGGGACTAATACAACTGGAGAAAGGTCCGGGAGACCATGCCGACATGCTTTCTGATGAAGCTGTCCGACTCTACGAACATTACTTTGAGCTGGCCCGTAAATTGATGCACGACAAGAACCATGATTACTCGGAAGCATGGCGGGAGATGCGGGTTTCATCACTTGCCGACATTATCCTGATGAAAATATTTAGGATTAAACAGATAGAGGACAACCAGGGGAAGACATTTGTGTCAGAAGGCATCGATGCCAACTATTTTGATATCATCAATTATGCGGTTTTCGCGCTGATCAAGCTGGAGGTGGAAGGCCGGAATGAAGGAAGTCAAACCAAATAAACCCGGATATTGTGTTGCGATTCGTTAGCCGCCGTTTATGGTATGGGTTCTGGGTCTTCCTGGGCGTGGTGACGGTGGTGTTTTTCCTGTTCACCGTCCTGCCGGGTGATCCTGCACGCATGATGCTTGGACAGCGGGCAGACATCAGCTCGGTGGAGGCCATCCAAAAGGAATTGGGACTTGACCGGCCCATTGGGGTGCAATACCTGAATTATCTGAATGACTTGTCCCCATTGTCCCTCCACAGGCACGCTGATACGGAAAGCCTTTTTTATCTGGACAGGAATAAATACCGGGCCAGCGTGCTGCTGAGCCTGGGGCCGACCAGCCTGGTGGTCAAGGCACCCTACCTGAGAAGATCCTATCAAAGCAACCGCCCGGTTTCGACGATCCTGGCTGAGGCCCTGCCCAATACGCTGCTGCTGGCCACTGTTTCGATACTGTTTGCCCTGCTGGCAGGGATCGCCCTGGGCGTGCTGGTGGCCCTGAGGGACAAACCCTGGTTTACCCGTACCACATTGGTATTCTCGGTTTTTGGAATGGCATTGCCTTCCTTCTTTGCCGCCATTATCTTTGCATGGTTGTTTGCTTATGTATTGTCGGATGTTACCGGACTGAATATGACCGGCAGCTTTTATGAAGTGGACGATTTCGGGCGGGGTGAATATGTGGCCTGGAAAAACCTGGTGCTGCCTGCACTGACCCTTGGAATACGCCCCCTTGCCATCGTCACGGAGCTGACCAGAACTTCATTAAAGCAGGTGCTGGCACAGGACTTCATACGAACGGCCCGTGCAAAAGGTCTCTCCATGTACAGGGTGGTGACCCGACATGCCCTCAAAAATGCGATGAATCCCGTGGTTACGGCGGTATCGGGATGGTTTGCCTCTCTGCTGGCAGGGGCCGTGTTCGTGGAGTACGTCTTTGACTGGAAAGGCTTGGGGGTGGTCATTGTGGAAGCGCTTGAATATTATGACTTCCCGGTGCTCATGGGCGCCGTACTGCTGATATCGGTCATGCTGGTGCTGCTGAACATATGCGTGGATATTGTGTATGGCTA
>SLNU01000129.1 GCA_007132865.1 Bacteroidales bacterium
CTTGACCTGGTTCCGGCGCACATAGACCTGGTGGGAGCCGAGATTGAAATGATCAATCTTCCGAACAGGGAAAAAATGATGCGCAAAGTGCTGGACAAGATCCGGGGCGACTATGATTTTATCATTATTGACTGTTCACCGTCCCTCGGACTCATCACGGTCAACGCCCTCACTGCGGCAGATTCGGTGATCATCCCGGTACAATGCGAATACTTTGCCCTGGAAGGCCTCGGTAAACTGCTCAATACCATTAAGATCGTCCAGTCAAGGCTGAACCCCACCCTGGAAATTGAAGGCATACTGCTGACCATGTATGACAACCGCCTTCGCTTGTCAAACCAGGTAGTGGAAGAGGTACGCACCCATTTTCAGGACCTGGTCTTCCAGACCATCATTCACCGCAATACCAAATTGGGAGAAGCTCCCAGTTTCGGCGAGACCATCATCATGCACGATGCCCAGAGTCGTGGAGCCATAAACTACCTCAACCTGGCCCGCGAACTGCTGCAGAAGAATGAGCTGACCAGAATCCATCCGACGGAAAAAAACATTGAAATAGGACAATGAACGCCAAAAAAAGAGCATTGGGAAAAGGACTGAGTGCCTTGCTGGATAATGCCGGAGCAGAGGCACAGCCTACGTATGATGCAGAGAAGGACCTGCTGCCGGTCGGGACCATTGGCAAGGTACCGCTCGACTTGATAGAAAGCAATCCCTACCAGCCCCGGACTGATTTTGATGAAGAAGCACTGAAGGAGCTGGCTGCCTCCATCAAGGAGCAGGGGGTGATCCAACCGGTGACGGTCAGGAAGTCAGACGACGGCAAACTGCAGCTGATTGCTGGAGAGCGCCGGTTCAAGGCTTCCAGAATGGCAGGTCTTTCAGATATTCCGGCCTACATCATCACAGCGACGGACCACTCCATGCTGGAAATGGCGATTGTAGAGAACATCCAGCGGGAGGACCTCAACCCGGTGGAGATCGCCCTGGGATACAAGCAGCTCATGCAGGAATACAACCTGACCCAGGAGATGCTGAGCGAGCGTCTGGGAAAAAGCCGGTCGTCCATCGCCAACTACCTGAGGTTGCTGAATCTCCCCAGTGAGATACAGCTGGGCCTGCGGCAGGACCTTATTTCGGCCGGGCATGCCAGGGGACTACTGGCGATCGGGGACCTGCAAACCCAGTTGGAGGTTTACCAGGACATTATTGCAGATGGTTTGTCGGTAAGGGATGTGGAAGAAATCGTAAAGAACCTTTCCATGCCAGGTGAGGAAGAGAATGAACAGGCCCCGGAGAACGGAAAGTCCAAGGGCGGGCCCTATCCGGAGGAAGAGTTGCAGCTGGCCGAAAAAGACCTTACATACCTTTACGATTCGAAAGTGAAACTAAAGGTGCGCTCCAACGGGAAAGGGTCGATCGTCATTGGCTTCTCCTCCCGTGATGACCTCGAAAGAATCCTAGGCTTACTAAAGAAATAGCATTGACCATACACAGGGGATCGGCACAGGCAAAGTTTTTTCTGGCCATGGGCATTGGCCTGCTGCTAATGCTGGGCAACTCTGTCCCATGTGCCGGGGTTGGTGGTGCCGGGGACGTTGGTGCCGGGGACGGTGGTTCCCGGACTAGCCTGAACAATGGGACAGTCCAAACCGAGCCAGTGAGGACTCCTGAGCGGGCGGCCATGCTCTCGGCCACCCTGCCCGGACTCGGCCAGGTTTATAACGGAAGGTATTGGAAGGTGCCCATCATTTATGCCGGCTTCGGAACCCTGGCATATTTCCTGAACATGAACAGCAGCGAATACCAGCGATGGCGGACTGCCTACGTTGCCAGGGTGGACGGCAACCCAAATACGGTTGATGGTTACCCGCACTCGACAGACCAGCTGGAAAGGGCCATGCGGTTCTACAGACGGAACCTGGAGGTAACTTACCTGCTTGGGGCCGCCCTGTACATCCTGAACATCCTGGATGCGAATGTGGACGCACACCTGCTCGATTTTGACGTCAGGGAGGACCTTGGCCTGCGTATGCAGCCGATAGTCAACCAGCTCCCCTCCGGGAGGAGCGGTCCGGGTCTTTCCTTAATCATCAGTTTCTAAGTCATGAAGACCACCTGACAGCCATGGAGAAAAAGATCAATATTGCAATTATCGGGTACGGCAAGATGGGCCGGGAAGTCGAAAGGCTTGCCCTGGAAAAGGGGCAACAGGTGGTGGCCCGCATTGACAACGACCTACAGTGGGAAACCCACCGCCAGGCCCTGAAAAATGCCGATGCAGCAATAGAATTTACCGCTCCCGCCCAGGCACCGGCAAACATTGAAAAGTGTTTCGGCATGGGCATCCCGGTGGTGTGCGGAACCACCGGATGGCAACATGAACTGCCGCGCGTGACCAGCATGTGTCATGAGATGGGACAGGCATTGTTCCATTCACCGAATTTCAGTATTGGCGTCAACATTTTCTTTGATATAAACCGACGGCTGGCCAGCCTTATGCGGGACTTGCAGGGATACAGTCCCTGCATCTCGGAAACCCATCACATACAAAAACTGGATGCCCCCAGCGGTACCGCCGTGGCACTGGCCAACGACATCCTTACCGAGCGCAGGGACCTGAAGAGGTGGGCCCTGGGTCAGGAAGGGGAAGCACCTGATATGCTGTCTGTGGAGGCCCACCGTATTGAAGGAGTGACGGGGACCCATACCGTTGCCTATAAGTCGCCCATCGACACCATAGAGATCAAGCATACATCCCATAACCGAAGCGGTTTTGCTGAAGGTGCACTGCTGGCGGCAGTGTGGCTTACAGATAAAAAAGGGGTGTTCACCATGAAAGATTTGTTGAACCTATAATTCCATCACATGAGCATTTACATGATATTGACCATATTGTTCTTCCTGTCGGCACTAGCCGGACTGTGGCGGATATTTGAAAAGGCAGGCCAGAAAGGATGGCTGGCTATTGTACCATTCTACAACTTTTATATCTGGCTGAAGATTATTGACAAGCCGCTCTGGTGGTATGTGTTTATCCTGATCCCTTTTATCAATGTATTTACATTGCTGCTGATGGTGGTCGACACCCTGAAATGCTTTAACAAGCACGGACTGCTGGAACAAGCCCTGGGGGTGATGTTCCCGTTTTTCTACCTGCCTTATCTGGGATTTTCACCACAGGAGCAATACGTACATCCGTCCAAACTGCCCGTGATAAAAAAAACCAGCGCCAGGGAATGGGCTGATGCCATCATTTTTGCTGTGATTGCAGCGCTCCTCATCCGGACTTTCATGATTGAGGCCTATACCATTCCGACCCCGTCCATGGAAAAATCCCTGTTGGTGGGCGACTACCTGTTCGTCAGCAAGATCAGCTATGGTCCGAAAATCCCCAACACTCCCATCGCCTTCCCCTTTGCCCATCAGAACCTGCCACTGACCCAATACAACAAGTCGTATGTGGAGTGGGTACACCTCCCCTATTACAGGTTCCCTGGGCTACGCAGCATCAGCAACAACGACGTGGTGGTATTCAACTACCCGGACGGGGATACGGTGGCTTTGCAAATGCAGAACCAAAGCTATTATGCACTGGTCAGGGATATGGGAAGGGAAGCCGTCTGGCGCAATTATGACGTGGTGAGCCGGCCGGTAGATAAGCGTGAAAACTATATCAAGCGCTGTGTGGCCATCGCCGGGGATACCCTCGAGATAATTGACGGGAAATTTTTCATCAACGGAAACCCGCTGCCCGATGTCCCTGGCGTCCAGCACAACTACCAGGTTGTTACCAACGGCACCCCGCTTTCCCCAAGGGTCATAGACCGCCACGGCATTACCGACTGGGGCCAGGCCGGTCCGGGGATCTATGTCCTGGCCATGACGGCAGAGGTGGCCGAACAAATTGCCTCGGTGCCCAATGTGGAACAGGTATTTATCATGAAACGAACGGCAGGTAGGGGAGAACGATATATTTTCCCCCACCACCCCTCCTACCCCTGGAATGAAGACAATTTCGGGCCCCTCCATATCCCCGCCAGGGGAGAGACCATCGCCATTAACCACGACAACATCATGCTTTATGAAAGGATTATCGGTGTGTATGAGGGCAATGATCTGGAAATTACAGAGGACCAGATTCTGATCAATGGAAATCCTGCAAGCAGTTACACTTTCCGCTTGGATTATTATTTCATGGTGGGTGACAACCGCCACAACTCACAAGATTCCAGGTTCTGGGGGATGGTTCCTGAGGACCATATCGTCGGAAGGGCAATGTTTGTCTGGCTTTCGCTTGATAAAACCAAAAGTTTCCTTAGCCGGATCCGCTTCAATAAAACATTCCGCATCATTAGGTGATCAGCGCAGCAAAATTATTTATATTTGCAATTGCAGAAAGTAACTCACATGGACCTGAATTTTTTCCCTAAACCAAGTGAGTTACTTTTGTGCTTAATGGGTGCTGATCTATTTTTTTGCAGAAATGAAAAACAAATACATTGACCTGATTGAACAAACCTTTGAATTCCCACAGGAGGAGTTCAAGGTAATCGATAATGAGCTTTATTTCCATGACATCTGCCTTACGGACCTCATCAAGCAATACGGTACCCCGTTAAAGATCAGTTACCTTCCCAAGATCAGCCAGCAGATCCAGAAGGCCAAACGCCTGTTTAATGTGGCCATGGCCAGGGTGGATTACAAGGGCGAATACCATTATTGCTACTGTACAAAAAGCTCGCATTTCAGTTTCGTCCTGGAAGAAGCGCTGAAAAACGACATCCACATTGAGACTTCCTCGGCCTTCGACCTGTACATTGTGGAAGAACTGTACAACCTGGACCTGATCGACAAGACCAAATACATTGTTTGCAACGGCTTCAAGCGTCCGCTCTACACGCAGAAGATCAGCGAATTGGTAAACAACGGGTTCCAGAACACCATCCCGGTGCTAGACAACAAAAGGGAAATGCAGGTCTACCAGCAGCTGATAGAAAAGAACAGAAAGTGCCTGCTGGGCATCCGTATCGCATCAGAGGAGGAGCCCATGTTTGAATTTTATACCTCCAGGCTGGGTATACGATACAACGACATTGTACCGTTTTACAAGGAAAACATACAGGGCGACCCGAGGTTCGGACTGAAAATGCTGCATTTTTTCATCAATACGGGAATCAAGGACAACGCCTATTACTGGAACGAGCTTTCCAAATGCGTCAACGTCTATTGCGACCTGAAAAAAATATGTCCGGAGCTTGACAGCCTGAACATAGGGGGCGGCTTCCCGATCAAGAACTCTCTGGGGTTTGAATACGATTACGAATACATGACTGAGGAGATCGTGGCCCAGATTAAAAACATTTGCGAACAGAACGGGGTTCCGGAACCGGATATCTTTACCGAATTCGGCGCCTTTACCGTCGGGGAAAGTGGTGCAGTGCTGTTTTCGATACTGGACCAGAAACAGCAAAACGACCGGGAGCATTGGAACATGATTGACAGCAGTTTCATGACCACCCTGCCGGATATATGGGCGGCCAAACAACGGTTTATCCTGCTGGCAGTAAACAATTGGGATTCGGAATACCAGCGGGTGAATCTTGGCGGACTGACATGTGACAGCCAGGATTATTACAATGCCGAATTGCATTCCAATGCCATCTTCCTGCCGAAGATCCGGGATGGGAACACCCAGTACATCGGCATGTTCCATACCGGAGCCTACCAGGAAAGCCTGGGTGGTTTCGGCGGCATTCAGCACTGTCTTATTCCGGCCCCAAAGCTGGTGATTATTGACAGGGATGAAGAGGGCGAGTACACCACCAAATTGTTCGCCAAGGAGCAAAGCTATAAATCCATGCTGAAAACCCTCGGATTTTAGGTCCGCAATTTATCCCGGAACATGACGCAAAAAGGCAACGCATTTAAGAAAAACACTTTTCGAAAGAAGAAAAAGGAGAAAAGCGACCTGGATGGCAATGAGCTGTCGATGGGCACAGTGAAGTCTTTTTTTGGCGGCGATCAGCTAAAAAGGGTCCTGGGGCTGTTTCTGCTGTTGCTTTCCGTGTTTCTCTCCCTGGCTTTTATTTCGTACCTGTTCAGCTGGAAATACGACGATGCCGTGCTGGATGGCAGGACCTTCAACTGGGCCTTGCTGACTGACAAGGAAACCGTCGTTGACAATATCATGGGACGCCTGGGCGCCATTACGGCACACTGGTTTATTAAGCAATGGTTCGGAGTGGCTTCCTTTTTGTTCATCCTGGTTTTTTTCGTACTTGGATTCCGCTTGCTCTTCCGTGTATCCCTGCTACCCCTTGGAAAAACCCTGGCCTCTTCCCTGTTCTTCCTGCTCTGGATCTCTGTTTTCCTGGGATTTGTGTTTTATTCGGGCCGTCTTTCGATCCTCGGTGGGGTGTTCGGTTATGAGAGCAGGGTTTGGCTGACCGGGCTTCTGGGCGGGTTCGGAACAGCCCTGTTCTTGCTTTTCTCGCTGGGGGCATTCATGATCATTGCCTTTGACAACAGCCTAGCCTCCCTGGCCACATTTTTCAAACGGATTTTTGCCGGAAGCAAGCCTGCCGGCCTGGATGACTCACCGGAAGAAGAAGTAGACGGGCTGCCCGGAATGGCCACCGAGGAAGATATTGAGGCAGCCCTGCGCCTGGCTCGTACAGGCCTGCCGGAAGAAGTTGGGCAGCAAGAAGAAGTAGGACAGCTGGATGGAAGCGGGCGGCAGGATGAAGGAGCGCTGCAGGATACGTCCGATGAGTCTGGCGACAATGAGTGGCAAGCCGTGGACGGGGATGAAAGCAGAGAGCGGAAAGGCCCATCCGACAATGAACCAAAAACCGGCCCTGAATTCGAGATAGAGGTCGCCGACGGAAAGTTGAGCGGCAGCAATTACCAAAGCATTGATGAACCGTTCGGGGGGGATAACGGGGAAGAGGGGCCTGACCTTTCACACCTGGGTGAGTATGACCCCACCCTGGACCTCCCACATTACCGCATCCCGGACGCTGCGATGCTGGACGACAGGGGCAGCAGTACAATCCAGATCAACAAGCAGGAGCTGGAGGCCAACAAGAACCGTATCATCGAGACCCTGAACAACTACGCCATACAGATAGACCGCATCAAGGCCACTGTGGGTCCTACGGTTACCCTCTACGAGATCATTCCCGCCCCCGGCGTGCGGATCTCCAAGATCAAGAACCTGGAGAATGACATTGCGCTGAGCCTTTCCGCACTTGGCATACGCATCATCGCCCCCATTCCTGGAAAGGGGACCATTGGTATTGAAGTACCCAATTCAAGTCCCGAGATCGTTTCGATGAAGTCGATCCTGACCAGCGAGCGTTTTATCAATTCCGGCTTTGAGCTTCCCATCGGATTAGGCAAGACAATTGCCAACGAAACCTTTATCGCGGACCTGACCAAAATGCCACATTTGCTGATGGCCGGGGCGACCGGACAAGGTAAATCGGTGGGACTGAATGCCGTGCTGGCCTCCATCCTGTTCAAGAAGCATCCGGCATATGTGAAGTTCGTGTTGGTAGACCCCAAGAAGGTGGAGCTGACCTTATTCTCCAAGATTGAACGGCACTTTCTGGCAAAACTGCCTGATGCCGAAGAGGCCATTGTCACCGAAACCAGGCAGGTGGTGCGCACCCTGAACTCGCTCTGCATTGAGATGGACAACCGGTATGACCTGCTGAAGGACGCTCAGGCAAGGAACATCAAGGAATACAATGCCAAGTTCGTGGCCCGTAGGCTGAACCCGAACCACGGTCATCGTTTTCTGCCGTACATCATATTGTTCATAGACGAATTTGCTGACCTGATCATGACCAGTGGCAAGGAGATCGAATTGCCAATTGCCCGCCTGGCTCAATTGTCCAGGGCCGTAGGGCTGCACCTGATCATCGCCACGCAGCGTCCCTCAGTGAACATCATCACGGGCACCATCAAGGCCAACTTCCCTGCCCGTGTCGCGTTCCGGGTCACTTCCAAGATTGATTCCCGGACCATCCTTGACAGCGGGGGTGCAGAACAGTTAATCGGTCGCGGGGATATGCTGCTTTCGACCGGAAGCGACCTGCTCCGCCTGCAATGCGCCTTTATTGACACCCCTGAGATCGAGCGCCTGACGGAGTTCATCGGATCACAAAGGGCCTATCCGGATGCCTACCACCTTCCGGAGTACCATGATGAGGAAAGCAGTAGCATGGAGAACCTGGATCCATC
>SLNU01000081.1 GCA_007132865.1 Bacteroidales bacterium
GGATTATTTTTCATTTCTTTATTTTTTAGGGAGTTTTAGTTTTATGCCATATATTATTGTTCTTCTTCTTTCACCATTCATTGTAGCTCCAATTTTATCATTGGTATTGTCAACAATTATTATCGTTAACAAAAGACTTAAGAGAAGTAAATTTTATAGAGAAGCTCAAAGATTAAATAGCGTTGGAATATATAAAGAAGCAATTGATTGTTTTACCAAAGTAATTGGTATGTACAGAATATGTCCTGACGCTTATAATAATCGTGGTTGTGTTTTTCTGGAGTTGAAAGATTATAAGAATGCAATTTCAGATTTTTCTATAGCCCTGCACCAGGATAAAAAATACGCAAAATCATATTATAACAGAGCATTGGCGTTTTATTGGTCCGGCGACTATTCCTCAAGTACTAGAGATTTTAATGAATACATGAAACTCACAAAAAAAAGCAGCGAAACAGAATTAATAATGGAATTGTTGTCAAAAATTAGCATGAAGGCCATATAAACCATGGAAAACTGCATCTACTGCAACACAAAAATCGAATCGGGACTCGAAGTCTGCACATCGTGCGGGATGAGCCTGGTCGAGAATCACACTCTTAAGCCGGGCACGATCATCGGCGGTAAGTACGAAGTGGTCAAAAAGCTCGGCGAAGGCGGATTCGGCATCACTTATGTCGTAAATAATCTGATTCTTGAAGAAACACAGGCTATGAAAGAGCTTTTCATCAAGAGCACCTGCGGCAGAGCTTCAACTTCCCAAACTAACACGAATCATGTTTACAGCAGTCAGAATCAGGATTTTGATTATTACAAAAAGAAGTTCAAAGATGAAATGCGCACACTTCTCAAGATCAGCCACGATAACATTGTGAGGATGTACGATGTCATAATCGAGAACAACACGATCTACGGCGTAATGGAGTATTTGAAAGGAACCACGCTGAAAAAACGAATACTTGAAAAAGGTGTTCTGAATGAGCACGAAGCACTTGATCTTTTGAATAAAATCGGCGGCGGGCTAAAAACAATTCATGAACTCGGGCTGACTCACCGCGATATAAAACCCGATAACATCATGCTCACATCAACAGGCGACTACAAAATAATAGATTTCGGGCTCGTAAAAGAGTATCAGGAAGCGTCAGTAACTCTAAGTCAGGTAGTCAGTGAAGGATACTCGCCAAAAGAGCAGTATAGGAAGAAGGGAAAAGTAATTCCGGCGACAGATATCTATTCTCTTGGCATGACGATCTACTCAGCTTTAAGCGGAAATCTAAACCCAGACAACCCGACTGACAGATCTGACAAAGAGGTTGAGAATGATTTTCAGGACGAGTTAAGCAGTTTAAATGTTTCAGACAAACTAAAATCAGTCCTCAAAAAAATGACAGAAATTGAAAAATCCGACAGGTATCAGGACTTCGGAGAGATATTTGCGGAACTTGACGGCAGGAAGATTGATACTACTAATGCGACAGTCTTAAAACCTTCACCAGTCAAACCAGAAGTTGATTACGAAGACACAGAGGAAGATGTTCCTGAGAATTACGAGGACACAACGGAGGATAAGCCGGATATAAAGCCCGTTTATCGGACATCACAAGTCGACACTCAAAAGACCGAACCGCCCTTAAAGAAACCGAAAAAGAACCTCAAGCCTATATATGTTTCAATCGCAGCGATTGTACTGATACTCATAGCAATCTTTGGTTTTGACTTTTATCAGAAGAATCAGGCGGAATCGAGACTGATTGCTGAACGGCAAAAGATCGTTGCTGACAGCCTGCACCAGATAACCCGGGAGCAGACTACAAGGAAAGCCGCAGATGAGAAGGCATGGGAAGAAGCGAAGAGCAGAAACAATATCATTAGCTACGAGAAATACCTTACCAACTACAAGAGCGGCATTTATGCATCAGAAGCGAACAGCAAACTGTCCGAGCTGAAAAAAATCGCCGCCGCAACGGAGCAGGAGAGGCAGCGTGCGGCAGAGCAGGAGCGCAAGGCACAACAGCCGGAAACAAGGCAGGAGGTCAGGCAGCCTGTTCAACAAACCACAGGCGGACTCATAGATATGATTTTCGTGCAGGGCGGAACATTCCAGATGGGCAGTAACAGCGGTAGTAGCGATGAGAAACCGGTTCACAGCGTTACAGTGGGCGACTTCTACATCGGAAAAACAGAGGTTACTCAAGCTCAATATCAGGCAGTAATGGGCACTAATCCGAGTCATTTCAAAGGAAATAATCTCCCTGTCGAGCGAGTCACATGGTTCAATGCGGTCGAGTTTTGCAACAAACTGAGTGAAATGGAAGGATTACAGAAGGCATATACAATAAGCGGGAGTAGTGTAACCTGTAACTGGAATGCGAACGGCTACCGTTTGCCCACAGAGGCTGAATGGGAATATGCAGCGAGAGGCGGCAGCCAGAGCAGGGGTTTTGAGTACAGCGGGAGCAGCAATATAAGTGATGTTGCTTGGTACAGTTCTAACTCAGGTTCAAAGACAAATCCAGTCGGTACAAAACAGCCGAATGAGCTTGGAATATATGACATGAGCGGAAATGTATGGGAATGGTGTTCGGACTGGTATGACAGTAATTATTACAAGAACAGTCCAAGCAGTAATCCTACAGGTCCTAGCTCGGGCTCTAACCGCGTAATTCGCGGCGGCAGCTGGCGCCTCATCGCCGAGTACTGCCGTGTTGCTGGCCGGTACCGCAACGACCCCGAGTACAGCTTCCACGGCCTCGGGTTTCGCGTTGTTCGCCTCCCATAGTTCATTCGGTTTATCCTTTCCGCCTTGTGCTAAAAAAAATGCGAGGCTTTTGAAAAGTCAGCTTGCGCGTGAGGGACGAACGCGGAGAAAGAGCTGACAAAAGAGAAAGCCGAGCCGAAAATAGAAAAAATGAAGGGGCGATATATGTCATTTTCAAAGATCAAACTGCTCAAGAAAAATTATCCGAAGGGTAATGACAACACGATTTTCGGGCTTTTGTCGCAGGGAGGCAATGTTGTTTATGATGAGATGAATGTGGTGTGCAAATACATCTTCATTCTCGACACGAGTAATTCTATGAATAACCGTGACGGCGGGGTCAAGTCGAGAAAGGATCTGCTTATTGATTCTATGGTAAAACTGGTTAATTCCGCCGCGATGAATGATAAGGTGATGAGCGTGTACTGTTTCAGCGATTCGAGTGAACTGCGTCTGCCCGATACTGTTGTGAATGAAAGTACAAAGCATGGAATTGTCGAAACGATAAAAGATTTAAAGAAAACTATCGGCAGGAAGACCTTTCTGTATAAGCCTCTCGAGGATGTTTATGATTCTGTTTATGACGATGGTGAATGTTTTTATCATGTGGTGCTTTTTACCGACGGTGATGATTTTGAGCCTTATCAAACTCTCGAAATTCTGGAAAAATTGCGGGAGGACAAAAATGTTACCGTTTCTTTCGTAGCTTTCGGAGATGAGTATCAGATGGATATGCTGAATTCTTTTACGAATGCGGGCAGAGGAAGTTTTTATCACTTGAGCGACATCAAGAGTTTTTATAGCGAGATCAGAAATGATATTAAGATCGCTTCCAAAAGAAAGATCGCGAAAGCTGTGTTGAAATACGACAATCAGAACGGGGATTTTACGCTCGACAGTGTTTTTAAGGTCGGCGAGGGCGGTATTTCGAGGCTGGATGCGGTCACAGGTATCGGTGCTTTGGACGGTATCTCGATCGGGGGGCTTTCTGAATCAGACCAGATTTTTTTCAAGGTCAGTCAGAGTGCGATTGACAGGCCAGGAGATTACTGCGCAGGCGTTTTTGAAGTCAGGATCGGCAAACAGAAGATCAAAAGCCTTGATGTTATGATCAGCGTTGTTGAGGAGGCTGTGATGGAACTTCCCGACCCTGAAATATCCGATATGATAAGAAGGATAAGATTGTTCGATATCAGCCTGGAAGTCGAAAAACTTCAGAAAGAGGGTAAGCCGAAAGAGGCGGAAGCAAAGCTAAAATCAGCAATGCCGATCGCTCAGCAGCTTGGAATCGGGGATGATGTTACTGTTATTTTGAAGAGCAAGGATAAAAACGGCAATCTTAATCTTGATATGACGAGAAAGCTGGTAGCTGATACCAAAACAAAAGGACTCAGAAAAAATAAATAAATTTCGGGATAAAAATGGGAATATTCGATATTTTTAAGAAGAAAGATTCAAAATCTTCCGGAAGTAAAAAAAAGATGGAGGAGGTTTCACTTTCCGATTATCTTAAATTCGATCCGGTAAAAAAGGCTGTATATCTCTTAAAGCTTTGGCAGTATAAATACCCTGATGTATCAAATCTGATAGATCCTTCCTCTCTTAAGCTGTGCAGTGATGAGGAAAGCATGAAGCTGCTGTTAAAGTATTCGGGAGATCTTCTGCCTGCTGAAGTTAAGCAGGATGCGATAAAAATTGAGTCCAAAGAAACGGCATCGTATTTTTACGGGCTTTATCTCTACAAAGAACTGACGGGAAAATTTTATGAAATAGAGCTGAACGACAAGAATATTCTTAAGCCGGGAATATATCAGTTTTTGCGTAAAACTCTCGACCCTGACCCGAAAAAAAGAACTCAATATCCTTCCGATTTGATCTTCCTGCTTGAGCTTTATGACAAAGAAGAATTAGAAGAGAAACAGTTTTTTGCCGAAAACGGAATAGAGATGGAAGTTTTTTCAACTGTCGGACTTTTTCGGAAAGAAAATCAGGACAGCTGCGGTTATGTTGTAAAAGACAGGGACAATTCGATCTTTATCGTAGCGGACGGAATGGGCGGCGGGGCGGACGGCAAAAAAGCGTCACTTATGGCGGTCAATATAATTAAAGAAAATTACAGAAAACTCGACCCCGGATCTTCAGGGCAGGATGAAAAGATACAAAAATTCATAAAATCATCTTTTATGCAGGTAAACAGCTCGATATTAAATTACGCAGAGGTAAATAAACTAAAGGATATGGGCACAACTTTATCTGTTGCTCTGATCTGTAACGGAATGCTCTTTACCGGTCATTCGGGAGACAGCAGGATATACCTTGTCAGAGACGGCAGAACATACCTTTTAAGCTTAGATCAGTCCAATGTGGAAGTTCTTATCAGGGAAGGGAAGATAGCAGAGGATCAGCGGGAGAATTATGAAAAAAATGTTCTGGCTTACTATATGGGTAATGAGAAACTGCAGGAAAAGGATATCTGCACAATTTCAGACAATGAAAACCTTTTGCCTTTGATCGGTCAAAACGGTAAAAAAAATTCTTTACATCTTAAAGATAACGATATATTTTTCATCTGCAGCGATGGTGTATGGGATTGTATAGAAGAAAAAAATGATTCCGAGGAGTTGAGTTTGGAGTTTATCAGCCTCAAACAACTTATATACAGCAGAATACCAACCGATAATTTCACTTTTGTGAGAGGGAGAATAAAAAACTGAGGGGATAAAATGTTAAAGAGAATATCCGGAAAATTATTTAAAACAGCTTTTACGCTGCTTCTTTTTGTCTCGACAATCTGCACTGCACAGGAAAAAACGGAAAGTTTCAGTTCAGACTGGATTAATGTGGAAGGAAAATCCGAAGCTGAAGTTGTTAAACTTTTGCAGAATATGGTCGAAAAGCTTAGAATAAGCGAGCGGGACTATCTGAATGTTCAGCTCATGTCCAATATAACAGAATCAGATTCTGAAGCTGCCGATTTTAGTATTACGAGAAGTCAACTTAGGAATTCTCTGCTTGAAAATCAAAGGAAGCTTTCACAAATAAACGCTCAAAAGACACAAAAAGAGAAAGAAATTGATGAAATCAGAAATGAAATAAAATCAAATCAGAAAGCTATAGCTACGGAAAAAAAGAATATCGAAAGCAATGATCTGTCAAAAGAAAGAGAAAAGAGACTTCTGAGATCAAATCTCGACAAAGTTTATTTTACAGAAGTCGTAGTTTCTAAAATAGTGGGCGGCAGAAGAGAATTACCTAAAGACCTTGTTGCGGTTTTAACAGCTTCAGCAAGTGATTTTGCCATAGGACATGCTAACGGGATGGAGATTATTTCGGAAACTATCGTAGAAAACAATATGCTGATCAGCGATTTTATAAAAGGGGAAGTAAAGGGTTATACAGAGCCGGAAGAGAACAAAATGTCACAACAGGTGGGAGAAAACGAGTCAACGGTCATATACACAGCTTATAAGTATAAAATATATCCGCTTGGAGAACATGGTAAAAAAGAAATGCAAGAAACATCACCTGAGGGTAATGACAGAGTTGAGAATTACCTTGCGAGCAGAGGACAGATTCAAATCCTTGACGAGCTGAAAGAATTAGATCCTGCTTTCGTTTCTGATGTAAGAAGATTTATTGACGGAATTGATCATGACGCCCCTGTAGAACAAATAAACAGATATATTCAAACATACCTCACAGAGCTTGAAAAGCTCGAAGAACTGATAAAAACATCACAAGACAGGATACAATTCAGAACCAAAAATATTGATAAATTAGATAACGATCTTGAAAGCGAGATAAAAAGGCTTGCTGGAATTAATGAAAAACAAAGAAGCTGTCTCAATGATTTTACCTCAACGAGAAATGCCCTTAATGAACATCTCAATAATGAGATATACACTATCTTTCTGAAAGGTCATGGAGGCAGTGATCTTTCTAAAACACAGGATGATGTTTACAAAGAGATAATAGAAAAACTTTTTGGTGATTTCAGATCCAAAGTCCAAAGCTATTATTCGAGAAGAACGAGCGAAGTTCAGGATTTTGTGCTTATAAAAGACGAGAAATTTCAAGGCAGGGACGATGCTCTTTTAACCGATGTTCGTATTTTAGGTTTTTTCAGGGAATCCGACAGGAATATTTCGGGCAGAATTTATTACGAGCTTGCGGTAGGTTACAAATACAGGTTCAAAGATAAATTTTACCTTTCGGATGAAGCACTCGACGACCTTGTGGGTGAGATAATAAGGGAAGAAGAGGAAAGAAAAGCAGAAATTGAAAGACTGGAAGAAGTCAGAATACAGGAAGAGATAAGAAACGAAGAAGAGAAAACCGCGAAAAGAAACAGAACCCTAAAATTTTTGCTTCTGATACCGATCGGTTTGACAGCGGTTGCATTAATAAAATATAAGCCCGGACCTTTAAAGCCTAAGATCAAACAGCATTTCGGGAACGCATTTAAAATTGAGGGCAGTTCTGTCGTTGTCATAAACGGCAGAAACGGCGCAAATATCAAGATCGGCAGGAAAGGCAATGCGGAAAACGATATCAGCTTTAAATTTCCGGATATCTCAAGAAAACACCTAAGCTTAAAAATTGACGATGATGTGCTGATAACCGACAATTCAAGCAGCGCAGGTACATACATCAACGGAAATAAGATCGAACCGGGCAGTTACGAAAAGCTTGAGAACAATTCAGTGCTTCAAATTGCGGATTTTGTCAAATTCAGGCACATAAAAGACGGATCGGGAAATTCAGTTTTAAAAATAATGCCTTTGACCGACGAAGATAAGGCCGATCTTGACGATGATGTTGCAGGCGAATATCCTCAAAAAGACACCGCGATAATAATCCTGAAAAACAGATTTGACCTCAGCCCGTTCACAAACAGAAAAACAGATGCGGTGCTCGGCAGCAGCGGGATATATTTTGAGGGAAGCAAAGTCAGATTAGGAACTGACGAAATCATTCTGTAAACAAGAACAAACGGGTAACGAAAAATGGAAAACTGTATCTACTGCGACACGGAAATCGAATCGGGACTAGAAGTCTGCACATCGTGCGGGATGAGCCTGGTCGAGAACCACACGCTCAAGCCGGGCACACTCATCGGCGGCAAGTATGAAGTAGTGTCAAAGCTCGGTGAAGGCGGATTCGGGATCACTTATGTCGTCATGAACACCATCTTCAACGAAAATCAGGCTATGAAAGAGCTTTTTATAAAGAGCACCTGCGGAAGAGCCAACACATCCCATACGAACACGAACCATGTTTACAGCAGTCAGAATCAGGATTTTGATTATTACAAGCAAAAGTTCATCGGAGAAATGGGCACACTTCTCCAGATATATCACGAAAACATAGTCAGAATGTATGATCTTGTAATTGAGAACAACACCGTTTACGGAGTTA
>SLNU01000369.1 GCA_007132865.1 Bacteroidales bacterium
CAAGGACTTTCGCCGGACTGTCAAAATTCTTTTTATTATCTTTAAAAAGGGATATACTCCCCATTAAAAAATGACCGAAATGATGAACCAACAAGGATCACGGCAGGAAGAGAAATGGCATACGATGGAGGCCGAAGATGCCGCCGAAAAGCTTGGCACAGATGTGGACGAGGGACTAAATGCAGGAGAAGTAAAAAAAAGGCTTGAAGAATATGGCCCCAATGAGATCCCGAAGGGAAAGAAGCAGAGCGCCTGGATACGGCTGTTGCTGCAGTTCCATAACACCCTGATTTATGTTCTGCTGGCGGCAGCGGTAATCACCGCCCTGATGAACCACTGGATAGACACCTGGGTGATCCTTGCAGTGGTAATCATCAACGCGCTGATTGGGTTCATACAGGAAGGCAAGGCTGAAAGGGCATTGGAAAGCATACGGGAAATGCTATCCCTGGAAGCAGTGGTTGTCAGGGACGGGGAGAAAAAAACGATCGAAGCCGATGAGCTGGTGCCCGGTGACGTGGTATTTCTGAAATCGGGCGACAAGGTTCCGGCAGACGTCCGACTCGCAAAAGCCAAGGATTTTCGCGTGGAGGAGTCCCCGCTTACCGGGGAGTCCAGCGCCGTGGAGAAGGTAATCAAACCAGCAGCCGAAGATGCCGTAATCGGCGACCGCACTTCCATGGCCTTTTCCGGAACAGTGGTGGTTTACGGAAAGGCAACGGGTATCGTTGTAGAGACTGGCAGCCAGACCCAGCTCGGAAAGATCAACCAGATGATGTCGGAAGTGGAAAAGATCACCACCCCCCTTTTGCAGCAGATTGAACGGTTTGGCAAATGGCTTTCGCTGATCATCCTTGGCGTCACGGGCTTGTTCTTTGCCTATGGCTACTTCATCCAGGATTACGAGCTGGATGAGTTGTTTTTGGCGGTAATCGGACTGGTGGTCGCTTCCATTCCGGAGGGCTTGCCGGCAATCATGACCATCACGCTGGCCACCGGGGTGCAGCGAATGGCTGCCCGCAACGCCATCATCAGGCGGCTCCCATCTGTGGAAACCCTCGGGGCGGTGGATGTGATCTGTTCGGACAAAACCGGCACGCTGACCCGCAACGAGATGACCGCCAGGACAATCACCACGGCAGAAAAGGAATACAGTGCGGAGGGGACGGGCTACCAGCCCGAAGGCAACATCCTGCTGGATGACAAAAAAATTGATCCGGAAAAGGAAACGGTGCTTTGGCAATTGCTCAGGACGGTGCGGGCCTGCAACAATGCGGAGGTTTCTGAGAAGGATGGACAATGGCAGCTTACGGGCACCCCTACCGAGGGTGCGTTGCTGACATTAAGTTATAAAGCCGGACTCAGGGATTTTAAGCCGGAGCGGATCGATTCCATCCCTTTCGAGTCGGACCACAAATACATGGCCACGCTCAATAAGGTGGATGAAGACCTGTACATTTTCATGACCGGCGCCCCGGAGAGGGTGCTTGACATGTGTCATAAGCAACTGACACCAGATGGGGAAAAAGACCTGGACAGGGATTACTGGGAGGAGAAAATGGAAGCCGTGGCCGCCAAGGGGCAGCGGCTGCTGGGAGCAGCGTTCAACAAAACCGACAGTGGCCGCAAGGAATTGGAGAAGGACGATCTGGAGAAAAGAAAGGTCTTTTTAGGCATCATCGGGATCATCGACCCGCCCAGGGATGAGGCCATTGAGGCCATCAAAGAATGCAAGGAAGCCGGTGTGGAGGTCAAGATGATTACGGGGGACCACCTGATCACGGCCAGGGCCATTGGAAAGGAGATCGGGATCGGTGACGGGGAAAAGGCCATCTCCGGAAAGGAACTGGAGGAAATGAGCGATGAGAAGCTCAGGGAGGTCGTGAAGGAGTACGACGTGTATGCCCGCACCAGCCCCGAACACAAGCTGCGGCTGGTTACCGCACTGCAGGAAAACGGAAGGCTGTGCGCAATGACGGGAGATGGGGTCAACGATGCCCCGGCATTGAAGAAGGCCAATATTGGCATTGCGATGGGGATCAAGGGAACAGAGGTTTCAAAGGATGCCTCAGAGATGGTGCTGGCAGACGACAATTTTGCCACCATCGTCCACGCGATAGAGGAAGGGCGTACCGTATACGACAATATCCGCAAAGCCCTTCTATTCATCCTGCCGACCAATGGCGCCGAGGCGCTGGTGCTGATGGCGGCCATACTCCTTGGCATACTGATGCCCATTACCCCGGTCCAGATACTCTGGGTCAATATGGTTACTGCCGTAACGCTGGCACTGGCCTTGTCGTTCGAACCCATGGAGGAAAATGTCATGGAGCGGCCGCCCAGGAAACCAGGAGAGCCCATACTGGGGAAATTGTTCCTTTGGCGGATTCTTTTTGTTTCCTTTTTGATCGGAGGCATCACCCTGGCCGTTTTCAAATACATGCAGTCTGTCGGACTGGATGATGCGGGATCCAGGACGGTTGCCGTAAACACACTGGTGGCCGGACAATTGTTCTACCTGTTTAACTGCCGCAAGATCAAAACGCCAAGCCTGGGAAAAGGCTTTTTCAACAATAAATATGCCTTTATTGCGGCCGGGGCATTGGTCCTCTTACAGCTTTTCTTTGCCTATACCCCGTTCATGAACACCTTTTTCGGCACCGCCCCGGTGGAAGCCAGCTTCTGGCTTTACCCACTGGGCGCGGGAATCGCTGTGTTCATGCTGGTTGAACTGGAAAAATTCATCATCGGGAAGTTAACCAGGCAGAAGGGCTGAGCCCGTATCCGAAAAAAACACTAAATTGCCTGCCGAATGGCAATTAAAGGCAATAAATCCAGCACCCGGTTCAAACTGTTCTATTCCAGGGCAGCGGGATGGGTGGTGTTGGTAGTCGGACTTCTCGTGATGGCGGGCTGGATATTGGACATTCCCGTACTGAGAAGCCTCCACCCGGACTTTGTTTCGATGAAGGCCAATACGGCCCTTTCGTTTATGCTGCTGGGCCTTTCCCTGTTGCTGCTGGAGCCGCCTCCGTCAATTTCCGCGGAAACAGAGAAGCCTTTCTTAAACCGGATCTCTCTCGCCGCCGCCTTGCCGGTGCTGTTGATCGCCTCGCTCAGCCTGCTTCAATACCTGCTCAAGACCAACCTGGGCATCGACGAACTGCTCTTCAGGGATGAGCCAGATGCCGTACATACGTTTGCTCCCGGACGCATGGCCCTGCATACGGCAATCGGGTTTTTCACGGTCTCTGCCTCCCTGATCCTGTTGCATACAAATTGGGGAAAAGCCGTGGTCCTTTCCCAGTTGCTGGCCCTGTTCATAGTCTTGTCCAGCGTGATGCCCATACTGGGCTACAAATACGACGTAGCCGCATTTTACGGTTACGGGGAGTTTACACAAATGGCCCTGCATACTGCGGTGGCATTTCTTGTTGTCGGACTGGGCGTGCTGGCAAGCCGGCCACAGCAGGGAATTGTTTCGGTAATTTTCTCCGGCGGAAAGGCAGGCTTTCTGGCCAGGAGGCTGATCCCTGCTTCAATACTGCTCCCCATCTTGTTGTGGGCCTGGCTTTGGCTGTCCCCTGGCGGCTTTGAGCGCTTGGCAAATGACCCGTCCGTCTTCTTTACGGTACTGATCAGTTTGCTGGTGGGGGTATCATGGAAAATATCCGACTCTATCAACAAGTTGGAGAAGAAAAAGAGCCATGCAGAGAAGGAGCTGGAGGACTGGCACCAGCTGATGCAATACATCATCCGGCACGATCCCAATGCCATTGCCGTGCATGATACGGAACTCCGCTATGTCTTCGTCAGCGAAAGGTATTTATCCGATTACAGCCTGAAGCGAAAAGACATCATCGGGAAACACCACTACGAGGTATTTCCTGACATTCCGGACAGGTGGAAGGAGGTGCACCGCCGCGCACTGGCCGGGGAGGTGATCAGTGCGGAAGAGGACGTATTCATAAGGAAGGACGGGTCGACCGATTATACGCGCTGGGAATGCCGGCCCTGGTACAGGCAGAAAGAGGAGGTCGGAGGCATCATCCTGTACACCGAGGTGATTACCAAGCGGAAAAAGGCAGAAAAGGCGCTGCAGGAGAAAAATGAGTTCATATATACAGTGCTGAACAACCTTCCGATCGGGGTGGCGCTGAACACGATAAACGAAGGCAGCGCCATGTACATGAACAAAAAATTCGAGGAGATTTATGGCTGGCCCAGGGAAGAACTGACAGACACGGAGAACTTTTTCAGGCGGGTTTACCCGGACCCTTCCTACCGGGAAGTCCTGAAAAAAAAGATCATGGAAGACATGCAGTCGGGCGACCCGGAAAGGATGCACTGGGAGAATATCCTCACCACCCGTCAGGATGGACAGCAACGCATCGTCAATGCCTTGAATATCCCTCTGATGGACCAGAACACAATGGTCTCGACCGTGCTGGATGTCACCAAACAAAAACGGGCGGAGTCGGACCTTAGGGAGCTTAATCAGGAGCTGGAGCAGCGGGTGCGGAGTCGGACCCTCGAGCTGGAGGCAGCCAACAAGGAACTGGAGGCCTTTTCCTATTCTGTATCCCATGACCTGCGGGCGCCCCTAAGAGCAGTAGACGGATTCAGCAGGATGCTGGAGGAGGATTACGAAGGGGTGTTGGATGCCAACGGCCACAGGATCTGTGGGATCATCCGCAGCAACAGCCGGAAAATGGGAGAACTAATCGATGACCTGCTGGCCTTTTCCAGGTTAAGCCGCACTGAGATTCAACGGTCAAAGATCGAGATGAAGACCCTCGCAGAAGCAGTGTTCCATGAGCTTGCCAAGGACGCGCCTCAGGAGGGACTCACGTTTGAAATTTCCGACCTGCCCCCGGCCTGGGGCGATGCCGCGATGATCAAACAGGTGTGGGTCAATCTGGTTTCCAATGCACTGAAGTTCTCCTCCAAGGTGGATAAACCTGTGGTTCGCACCAGTGGCGAGGTTAAAGACGGCATTTGCCATTATCGCATCGTGGATAACGGGGTGGGCTTTGACATGCAATATGCCGGCAGCATCTTCGAGGTATTTCAGCGGCTTCACCCTGCAAGCGAGTTTGAGGGGACTGGAGTCGGACTGGCCATCGTGGAGCGGATCGTACACCGGCATGGGGGTACGGTAAGTGCCTGGTCAGAAGAAGGGAAAGGTGCCCGGTTTGAATTTACATTGCCAGTCAGAAAAGAAACAAATTGAGATGAAAAAGACCCTGCTGATCTTTATCGTGCTTTTATTATGCGGACCCGGCAAAGCCGTTTTTCCTATGTATGATGCGTCTGTGCAAGCAGACACAGTGGCCTTGCCGTCTGACAATCCTGCCTGGTTCGGACAGGGCGCCCTGCGCATGGACCTCATCCTGGCTGGGAATCAGCAACGAACCAGCGCCTACCTTGACGAGCTGTATCATGAACCCTACTGGAGTGGCTCCCCTTCCAGCATGATCGACAGCCTGGGCTTTGGCAGCTTCCGCGTAAAGGTCTTCAGGCAGGCAACAGGGGAGCTGGTGTATTCGAATGGTTTCGGCACCCTTTTCCAGGAGTGGCAGACCACCCCGGAAGCCAGGGCAATCGGCAGGGCATTCGACCAGGTGGTCAGGATGCCTTTCCCGGCAGAAAAGGTCCGGGTGGAAATCCTGGAAAGGATGAGGGACGGCAGCTTTTCCAGTGTGATGGACTTGGAGGTGGATCCCAACAGCATGTTCATCCGAAGGAACCATTTCACCCCTTACCCGGTCACGAGGGTCGCGGGCAACGGGGATCCCGCACACAGCCTCGACCTGGTCTTTGTGGCGGAGGGCTACCTGGAAGGGCAGATGGAAAAATTCCGGTCTGACGTAAGGGACATTGCGGAGTATATATTGTCGCAGCAACCTTTTGACAGCTACCGCGACCACATCAACTTCTGGGCGGTGGAGTCCCCGTCCCCGGCAGAAGGCCCCAGCAATCCCGGTCAGGGCTTCTATAACCGGACCCCGGCAGGGACCACGTATTATTCACTCGGACTGGACCGCTACCTTACCACGGCAAGGCACGGACAGCTGATGGACGCAGCGGCCAATGCACCGGGAGATGTGGTCTGCGTGCTGGTGAACACCACACAATACGGGGGCGGGGGCATTTACAACGCCCATATTGTCGGCACGGCAGACCATCCCTGGTCCAAAGTCGTGTTCATCCACGAGATCGGGCACGGACTGGCCGGTTTGGGGGATGAGTATTTTGGTTCGGAAGTGGCCTATGAGGATTTCTACCCGCTGGATGTGGAACCATGGGAGGCCAACCTGACCACCCTGGTCGACTTTGAATCCAAGTGGAAGGATCTGCTGGATGATGACATCCCTGTTCCCACGCCGGCAGAGGAATCTTACCTGGACAGGCTGGGGGTCTTTGAAGGCGGAGGTTATACATCAGAGGGGGTCTACAGGCCTTACATACACTGCAGGATGCGCAGCAACACCGCCCCGGGCTTTTGTCCCGTTTGCCAGAAGACCATATCCAGGGTGATTGAAACCTACATCAGGTAGCAGTTTCGCGCACGCGCAACCCAAGCCCCTGAAAGAATCACCGGGAACCTCCTTTTAGTGCGCCCCGATAATCCGCTGCAGCCCGGTCATCCGGTCACGGGGTTGTATGTGGAGCGATTTGACGACCGGCATATCCGGCAGGCTGCCCGTTTCAATAAAATGCAAGGCGGCCTTCAGGGAAGTTTCTTCAGGGTCGCCAAACATTCGGGTGAAATCATCAGGTACATTGGCATCCGCCGGAATCCCGTCGAAAAAGTCTCCTTCCCCATTGGCATTGGCGGTCTTGAAGGTTATCGGCACAAAGGCATACCGGTCTTCATCATCCTTGAAAACATTCGCCCCCATCGGCTTGCCATAAGTAGTATTCCCGAAAATATAAACCGGCATATAGGGCCGTAACCCGTTGATAACCATCTCACTGGCAGAAGCGGTGCTCCGGGTACCGATGGTCAGCAGCCGGTCGAGGTTGAGCTTGCGGCTGACCACCATGAACGTATCGATTCGGTTCGACTCCACCTGTTTGTCATTGTACATGTATTTGGTGAATACCTGTCCGCTGACCCGGTTGCCGCCGATCATGCTGGAAAGGACATTTGCCACATTGGTCTGTCCTCCCCCATTGTAGCGCATATCCAGGATCAGCTCATCGATGTTTTCGGCCACGAATGTATCAAAGGCCTTTTCCAGCTCACTGACTGTGGGACTAGTAAAGCCCTGCAGCACCAGATAGCCCACTTTGGCATCCCCGGCTTGTATCACCTCTGTATGCAGCACATTGTTCATCACCAGCTCCTCCTTGGCGAGCGTGTGTTCCACCACCGTCCCGTCCGGTTTCCGGAAGCGAAAGGTATTCGTTACGCCCACCTCATTGCTTCCCAGCATGGCATTGATGTTCATGCCCCCGGTGATCTGGTTGCCGTTTATTGATTCGATGATCCAGCTGCGCCTGACACCTGCCTCATACATTTTTGTGGTATTGTAATTGAAAATTATTCGCAGGTTCCCCGCAGCATCGTACCCGGAACCGAAACCATAGCCGATCATCTTGGAATCCCGGAAATAGGCTTCAAACGCTTCCCAGCTGGTAATGTAACTCCACCGGTCCAACGGCCGGTAACGAATGGCCTCCAGCACCTCTAAGGGAGATGGGTAGCCCAGGGGGTCTATCACCGGTATGTGCTCATACCAGAAATACCACTCTTTCATGAACTCGTAAAAGTCCCTGTTGATTTGCTTTTCCTCGTCAATGGGTTCGGGATCGTCCTGTTTGTCACATGCTGTGAAGGTGATACTGCCAAACAGGATCAACAGCAGGGGAACCAACAGACGTATATAATGAAGTTTTTTAAATATATTCATCGTCGGATAATTTTATAGTTTAATGAACCACCAATATTCATTAAACAAAAGTGCTGGCCCAAAAGTTTGCAATGGGATGCAAATCACACTTACAAAGGTACGTTAAAAAAAACTGTCTATTTTTGTGGGAGATTTTAATAACCAAAGCCAATAACAATGCCAAAGCCAACAACAATGCGTAAAATCTTTTTGAACGTTTTTCTTTTTCTTTTTCTTTTGCCGGCCGGACCCCGGCAGGCGGG
>SLNU01000014.1 GCA_007132865.1 Bacteroidales bacterium
CCGTAATCAAAGCAACGGCTGTCCCATGCCGTATGGTCACCTCTTGGTCCGTCGTGAAAAAACTGGTAAAGGGTTCCGTCATATCGGCTAATGCCCTCCACTTCGTTCTTTACTGCATGGGAGTGCACCAGGTCCATGATTATCCTGATCCCCCTTCCGTGGGCATCATCGATAAGCGCTTTCAGCTCGTCGGGTGTCCCGAAACGGCTGGACGGGGCAAAGAAATTGCTGACATGGTAGCCGAAGGACCCGTAAAATGGGTGTTCCTGCACAGCCATCAGCTGTATCGTATTATAGCCCGCTTTTTCAATATGGGGCAAAACCTTCAGCCTGAATTCCTCCCAGGTGCCAACCTTGTATTCTTCGGTTGCCATTCCCGGATGGGCTTCGTAGATCAGTGGCGGCGAGGTGGTTTTCGGGCTTTTGTTTTTCCACTGGAATTCCTCCGGGGGGTCCCACACCTGGGCATTGAACACGAGGCTTTCCGGGTCCTGCACCACCCTGGTGGCCCATGCTGGGATGCGGTCGCCACCGCCCCCCTCCCAGTAAACATACAGCCTGTAAAGGTCTCCGTGCTTCAGGGTATCTGCCGGAAGCCGGATTTCCCAGCGTCCATTGCCGGTCGCCTCAAAAACAAAATCGTCTTGCAGGCTCCATTCAGAAAACCCGCCGACAAGGTAAATCTTAGTGGCTGCCGGGGCCCATTCGCGCATGATCCAGTTTCCCTGGTCCCTGTGCAACCCGAAATACAGGTGTCCGTTTGAAAAATCAGACAGGGCCCCGCCTGGTCCGACCAGCTCAGCCTCTTTGGAGAAAAATTTGCGGATCCTGCCCGCGATTGTCCGGGAGTAAGGTTCCAGCCAAGCATCCTTTTTGACAAAATCTGGCAGCAGCATCCCGAAAACTTTAAGTGGATAAAAATCAAACTTAGTAAAAATATCCCATTCCTGAAAAAAATATACCTTTGCGGTATTTGTAATAAATCTGAATAAATACAACGGTTTTTTCCTGCTTCAATGACTTTACATGACCTGCAGAACGGAGAATTCGGGATTATTCTCAAGGTGAAGGGAAGGGGTGCTTTCAGGCGCCGCATTATCGAAATGGGTTTTGTCGTGGGCAAGTCCGTGAAGGTGATCAAGAAGGCCCCCCTGCAGGACCCGATCGAATACAGCATCATGGGGTACAATGTATCCCTGCGCACAAGCGAGGCCCGCTTAATCGAAGTGATACCCATCGATGAGTTCAAGTCTTTGAAGACCAACTCATTTGACGGGGTTTTCTCCAGTGAATCTTTACGAAGTGCCCTGCCCCGTTCCAGCAAGGTCATACAGGTCGCCCTGGTGGGCAACCCCAACAGTGGCAAGACTACCTTTTTCAATCATGCCAGCGGCTCCCGCGAGCGTGTCGGGAACTACAGCGGGGTGACGGTCGACTCCAAAGAGGCCCGGTTCTTTCATGGTGGTTACCAGTTCAACATCACCGACCTTCCCGGGACCTATTCCATTTCTGCGTATACCCCCGAAGAAGTTTTCGTTCAGAACCATATCTCGGAGAAACTGCCGGATGTCGTCATCAACGTGGTGGATGCCTCCAACCTGGAGCGCAACCTATACCTGACCACCCAGCTGATCGACATGGACATCCGGGTGATCATGGTGCTGAACATGCATGATGAGCTGGAGAAAAAGGGAGATGTATTCGACCATGAGTCCTTCGGCCGCATGACCGGGATCCCCGTGATTCCGACCGTCAGCTCCAGGGGCAAAGGCGTCCGGGAGACCTTTTCAAAGGCCATCGAGGTATTCGAAGACCGCAACGAGGTGGTTCGCCACATCCATATCAATTACGGCGACATCGTGGAACAGTCTATCAGGGAGATACAGGACCTGATCAACCGGGAGGGAAACGAGCAGCTAACCGATCAGGTATCCACCCGGTTCCTGTCTATCCGCCTGCTTGAGAACGACCCGGAGGCCACCAAAAAGGTGATGGGCCTCTGTCATAACCACGAAGAGATCCTCTACCAGGCCAGACATGAAGCCACCCAGATAGAGAAGGAATTCGGGGACACTCCTGAAACCGTGATCACGGACCTGAAATATGGCTTCATTTCCGGTGCCCTGAAGGAAACCTACAAGCCGGCCGTGTCTGTGCGCAAACGGGCAAGCCAGGCCATAGACACCCTACTGACTGACCGGATCCTGGGATTCCCCTTCTTTCTGCTTTTTATGTGGATCATGTTTTCGGCCACCTTTTTTCTGGGTAGTTATCCGATGGAGTGGATCGAGACCGGGGTGGAAAGCCTGTCCGGATTCCTTGAGAGCCGCATGGCCCAGGGTCCGCTGAAAGACCTCCTCATCAACGGGGTGGTAAGCGGTGTCGGAGGTGTCGTTGTCTTCCTGCCGAACATCATGCTGCTGTTTTTCTTTATAAGCCTGATGGAGGACACCGGCTATATGTCACGGGCCGTATTCATCATGGACAGAATCATGCACCGGATCGGACTGCACGGGAAGTCTTTCATCCCCCTGCTGATGGGCTTTGGCTGCAACGTCCCCGCCATCATGGCGACACGCACCCTGACGAATCGCAACGACCGCATGCTCACGATGCTGATCAATCCCTTTATGTCGTGCAGCGCCCGCCTGCCCATCTACGTTTTGTTCATTAGTGCCTTTTTTTCCGAATACCAGGGAACCATGCTTTTCCTGATTTATGCGACCGGAGTCATGGTGGCCGTAGGCATGGCCATCTTGCTGAAAAAGACCCTTTTCCGTGCGGAAGAGGTGCCTTTTGTGATGGAACTCCCGCCCTACCGCCGCCCCACTACCCGCGCCATCACCATGCATATGTGGAGCAAGGCGGTACAATACCTCAGGAAGATCAGCGGCATCATCCTGGCGGCCTCCATCATCATCTGGGCCCTTGGCTACTTCCCCGCAGGTACGGCCTACACGGAGCAGCTGGCCATGGAACGGGCGTCCATAGAGGCCAGGTTTGAGCAGAAGGTATCAGTTTTGGATTCGGCCGACCGCCAGGCCCGGGAAAGCTTATCCGACGATAAAGAAAAAGCCCTCTGGCAGATGGAAAACGCCCTGATGACAGAAAGACAGGAGCAAAGCTATATCGGGAGGCTCGGGAAAGCCATACAGCCTGTCGTGGCCCCGCTTGGATTCGACTGGAAAATGACCGTCAGCATCCTGTCGGGGGTGGCCGCCAAGGAGATTGTGGTCAGCACACTGGGGGTGCTCTACCATGCAGATGAATCTGTGCAGACCCAAAGCACCTCCCTGGTCGAGAGACTACAGGAGCAAACCCATGCGTCCGGACCCCGCAAGGGGGAGAAGGTGTTTAATCCCCTGGTTGCCCTGTCTTTCATGCTGTTCGTATTGCTGTATTTTCCCTGTATCGGGGTGATCGCAGCCATCAGCCGGGAATCGGGACACTGGAAGTGGGGGCTTTTCACGGTGGCCTACACCACATTGACTGCATGGACCGTTGCATGGCTCGTTTACCAAACCGGACAGTTAATCCTTTAGCAGCATGGCACAATGGATCATCACCATATGCATTCTGGTAGCGGCCCTGGCTTACGCCCTGTATCGCATCCGCAGGTATTTCCGCAGGCGGGTGATGAAGTCTCAGGGCAAACCTGCTTTCTGTGAAGGCTGCCACAGCGATTGTGGCTCCTGCTCCATGGTTCCCGGACCGGATCCTGAAAGGTCCGAAAACCCTGAAAAGTCCGTTGACAAAGAATAGTCCCACAAGGCTTTCTTTTTCCCTATATTTACCAAACCAGACCCATACACAGGCAAATGCCAAACCCATACACAGGCAAATGGAAATTAACCTCCAATCGGTACTTCTGAAGCATTGGGGATTTTCTTCTTTTCGCCCCATGCAGGAAGACATCATCCAGTCTGTTCTTGCCGGCAGGGATACCCTGGCCCTGCTCCCCACCGGGGGTGGGAAATCCATCTGTTATCAGGTCCCCGCACTGACCCGTGACGGACTGTGCATCGTGGTCACCCCGCTGGTGGCATTGATGAAAGACCAGGTACAGGCCCTGACCAACAAAGGCATCAAAGCGATTGGGGTCTATTACGGTTTAAGCAAGACGGAGATGGACATTGCCATCGACAATTGCGTGTATGGAGACACAAAGTTCCTATACCTGAGTCCGGAGCGGCTGACGACGGACCTGCTAAGAAGCCGGATCGGAAAAATGAAGGTGAACCTGCTGGCCATAGACGAGGCCCACTGCATCTCCCAATGGGGATACGACTTCCGCCCCCCCTATCTGCGTATCGCGGAGATCCGGGAGTTTATTCCTGACACCCCGGTGCTTGCACTGACCGCCACAGCCACCAAAGAGGTGATCATCGACATACAGGAAAAGCTGCAGTTTCGAAACCAGCAGGTTTTTCAAAAGAGTTTTGAGCGAAAGAACCTCGCGTATATGGTGTTCAGGGAGGAAGACAAGCTCAACCGCCTGTTACAGATCTGCAAGAAGCAAAAAGGGGTTGGGATCGTCTACGTAAGAAACCGGAAAAAAACCAGGGAAATTGCCGAATACCTTCAACTGAACGGTGTTTCGGCTGATTTTTACCATGCTGGGCTGACCAGCCTTGTGCGGGATGTAAAACAAAATGCCTGGATGAAGGAGCGGGCCCGGGTGATGGTGTCAACCAATGCCTTCGGCATGGGGATCGACAAGCCCAATGTTCGTTTTGTCGTGCATATGGACCTCCCCGAAAGCCCGGAGGCTTATTTCCAGGAAGCCGGAAGGGGGGGGCGCGACGGGAAAAAGTCATTCGCCGTTTTGCTTTACCACAAGGGCGACATCCTGGAGCTGGAAAAGGCCCACGAGCAAAGCTATCCGCCCGTGGAGTTCATCAAAAAGGTTTACAATAGCCTGGGTAATTACTACCAGCTGGCCCAGGGCAGCGGGAAAGACCTTAGCGCGGAATTCGACCTGGCTGAATTCTCCAGAAACTACGAAATGAACCAGGCACTGGTATTCAGTGCCTTGAAATTTCTGGAAAAAGAAGGATACCTGGCATTGTCGGAAGCATTTGCGAACCCCTCAAGGGTCATGGTAAGCCTCGACAAGGAGGGACTGTACCGATTCCAGGTCGCAAACCCGAAGTTCGATGCGTTTATCAAGTTGATGCTAAGGTCTTATCCCGGGATATTTTCCGGTTTTATCAAGGTCAATGAGCAGGAAATGGGTAAGCGGGCCGGACTGCCTGCAGACCAGGTGGAGAAAGTCCTGCATGACCTGCACCGGATGGGCGTATTGAATTATGAAAAGCAAAACCAGCGCCCGATGATCACCTGGCTGGAGGAACGCTTGTCATCCGGCAGCCTCCGCATATCAAGAGAAAATCACCATGAGCGCAAGGCCTTTGCCTGGAAACGCCTGAAGGCAATGATCGATTATGCGCAATCCGACAATCGTTGCAGGAGCCTGTCCCTGCTGGCCTATTTTGGAGAGACAAGGGTCCAACGATGCGGGCAGTGCGACGTCTGCCTGGAGCGGAACCGACTGCAGCTGTCGGATTTTGAGTTTGATCAGCTGGAGGACATCATCCGCCGTTCCCTGACCGACTCACCCCTTCCCCTCAGGGACCTGATAGCCACCCTTCCGACAAACATTGACGAAGAAAAAGTGCTGATGGTGATACGCTGGCTGCGTGACATCGGACAAATCCGTGAGGAAGAGAATGGCGATCTGGTCTGGGGGTGATTCTTCTCGCTTTTTCCTAGGCTAAATCCCGGAACCTTGCCATTTCGGTCACGCCTCCTTTGACCTTGTCTCCAATACGCACCAGGACTTCTGAATCCAGGGGCATGTAGACATCCACTCTGGACCCAAACTTAATGAAGCCAAATTCGCTGCCCTGCCTGACTGAAATGTTTTCCTGCATGTAACAGACAATGCGCCGGGCAAGGAAGCCGGCAACCTGCCTGATCATCAGCGGATGCCCGTTGGCAGTTTCCATGGCGATGCTGGTGCGTTCATTCAGGGTACTGGATTTGGGATTGTAGGCAAGCAGGTATTTGCCGGCATGGTAGCGGAAATAGAGTATTTTCCCCGATGCCGGGTTTCTGTTCAGGTGTACATTTAAGGGAGACATAAAAATGGATACCTTCCGCATCGGTGCTTTGAAATATTCCTCTTCCAAGGTTTCTTCGATCACCACGATGCGTCCGTCTGCCGGACATACAATGGTGTTTTCATCCAGGGTAAGCTCCCGGCTGGGGGAGCGGAAAAACATCACCGTCCAAACAAGAAAAAGCAGCAGTGCCAGGTAGAAAAGTCCGTGCCAGGGCTTAAAGACGGGGAAAAGGAGATAAAAGCCTGCACCCAGCAAAGCAAGGATGATAAAAATGATCAGGATGAGCCGGTGGCCTTCTTTGTGTATGGTCATGGACGGACTAATAAAAAAAGGTAAGGTAAAGAAAAACAAATGGTGCGGCCATGATGACCCCGTCGAAGCGGTCCAGAATGCCTCCGTGCCCGGGCAGCAACCTGCCGCTGTCCTTGGCATCAATGCTTCGTTTGAACATGGACTCGAAAAGGTCTCCGTAGGTGCCGAACACCACCACCATGCCTGCGATGATGATCCAGTCGGTCAGCATGATGTGGGTATAGAACCTCGACAGCACCAAAGCGGTGAACAGCGAAAACAATCCGCCTCCAATCACCCCTTCCCATGATTTCTTTGGGGAGATTCGCTCAAAAAGCCGGTGCTTTCCAATGGCGCTGCCAACCAGGTAGGCCCCTGTCTCATTGACCCAGACCAGGAAGAAAAAGCCCAGGAGCAGGCTATGGTGGTGCACGCCGGGAAGGAAGGCCGGGTTGGGGAAAAAGATGAGCAGGGAAAACGGCAAGGCGACGTAAAGGATACCAAAAAAGGTAAATGCAATGTTGGTAAACGGATTTGGAATCTTTCGGTAAAGCTCCAAAAGAAAAATCATGAACACCAGCACAAAATTGCCCATCAGAATGTCCCTCCCAGTCATGTCCATGGCAATCAGGGCGTTGGAAATAAACAGAAACATACCAGAGAGGGTGCCTGCAAATTTGTTCGGGTAGATTCCAGCCCTTTCCACCAGGGAATAGAACTCCCACATCCCCATTGCGGTAATAATCAGGAAGAGGGCGGCGAACAGATAGGGTTCCGTAACAATGGAACCCACGATCAGGATGACAAAGACAATGCCGGTAAGCGTTCGTTTTGCGAGATTGCTCAAAGCGATTCCTTGTTTATGATTTGAAGGGCGCGAATCACGTGTTCAGGCTGCACATAAAGCTCGATGGCGCCAAACAGATAAGCCCTGTCCTTTTTGTTCACGGCAATGCTGCGAATACCCTGATCCTCCAGAACCGCCTGAACAATCTGCACTTTGTGCTCCTGTGCCGAGCTATATACTTTCTGCCAGTTCTCTTCCATCGTCCGCACTCATGCATTTTGCTGGCCGGTATCGACCAGGAACACGTACAATTCACGGGGCCCATGGGCTCCCAGCACCAATTTCTTTTCTATGTCGGCGGTCCGGCTTGGACCGGTCACAAAGGTAATCATGGAAGGCCTTGCATCTTCATATTTCCGGTCAATGAAGCGAAAAGCGTCCTGTATATCGCTGACCAGTTGCCTGCTGCTTGCCACCACAATATGCAGGGGCGGGACAATATAGCTTTTTCGCCCTCCGCCCTGCCGACTGCTGACAACCACCGATCCACTGCGTGCCACAAGCACCTCGCAGCCAGTCAGGGCCGCCTGGCATTCAGAGAGATCTGACGACCCATCCATGCACTGGATGCCACATTGCCCCAATAAGCCCTTGAAGAAATCCTCCCCGCAATATACCCGGTCAATCTGTCTTTCATCCAACAGGCTTTGAAGTCCGTCGCTCAGCTCCCCCATATCCGCACAAAACACAAAACGTCCGTTGGCCCTTGTGAATGCCTCTGCGAAGGCAATATCCAATGATTGTTTATCCGGCTGGCGAAAAACACGGCTCTCCAGTTCCACATCCCCGAACGGGGCAGGCATGCTGTTTACCAATGCATCCCGCACGCTTTTCAGGACCTTTTCCTTTTGGGTGCTTTCCTTCATATAAG
>SLNU01000256.1 GCA_007132865.1 Bacteroidales bacterium
ACACCCAACACCCAATACCCAACACCCAACAGCCAACACCCAACAGCCAATAGCCAACACCCAACACCCAACAGCCAACACCCAACAGCCAACAGCCAACAGCCAATAGCCAACACCCAACAACCAACAACCAATTTTTTTACCGGAGTCCTTGTTCCTTATTTAATTTTACTTATCTTTGCACCCCAATATCAGAAGTAAATCATTTTAATTCAGCACATATAATGTACGCAATTGTTGAGATAGGTGGTCAGCAGTTTAAGATCCAGAAGGATCAGAAGCTATTTGTGAACCTGATGGAAGATGAGGCAGGCAGTGACCTTGAATTTGCAAGGGTATTGTTGCTGGCCGACGGGGACACGATTCAGGTGGGCACCCCCGTTTTAGAGGGTGTTAAGGTAAAGGCCAAGGTGCTTGCCCATGTGAAAGCCGACAAGGTGCTTGTTTTCAAAAAGAAAAGGCGCAAGGGTTACCAGAAGCTTAACGGACACCGTCAGCCGCTGACCCAGATTCAGATCGAAGAAATCATTGCTTAGTATCCGACAACAAAAAAAATAAAGACCCATGGCACACAAGAAAGGAGTTGGTAGCTCAAGAAACGGACGCGAATCACATAGCAAGCGTCTTGGTGTAAAAGTATTTGGCGGCCAGTTGGCGATTGCCGGAAACATCCTTGTAAGGCAAAGGGGAACCACCCATAATCCCGGTGTAAACGTCGGTATGGGCAAGGACCATACCCTCTTTGCGCTGACAGACGGGGAAGTGGTATTCAAGAAAAAGGCCGATAACAAATCCTACGTCTCGGTTGTTCCCGCGGAAGCGAAATAGTCCGGGATAAGGCCTGTTGCATTAAAAAAAGATCCTGCCCCGGCAGGATTTTTTTTTGCCGCCTATTTATTTAATTTTACAATAGGAAACAAATCGCTTCTGAAATAATAAATTCAAGATGATCGAACTCAATCTGATCCGCAGCAGGGGTCCTGAAGTCACGGAACGCCTGAAAGTAAAAAACTTCGATGCGGCCGACATCATAAAAAACCTCGGGTGTGTGGACGAAGACAGGCGCAAGACCCTGAAACAGCTGGAGGACCTGCTGGCTGAAGGCAATGTGCTGGCCCGGCAGATCGGGCAGCTGATGAAGGAGGGCAAAAAGGCACAGGCAGAAGAAATGAAGGAGCGTACAGCCGCGCTGAAAATCGAGACCAAAAGGCTGCAGGAGAAGCTGGAGCAGTACTCCAGCGGGCAGAATGAACTGCTGGTGCAGCTTCCGAACATTCCGCATCCGATGGTTCCTGCAGGAAAGTCATCCGACGATAACCAGATCATTTCTGAGGAGGGGCAGGTCCCGGAACTTGGTGAGGGGGCGCTGGCGCATTGGGACCTGGCAAAAAATTATGGCCTGGTGGATTTTGAACTGGGTACCAAGATTACCGGTGCGGGTTTCCCGGTTTATCGCGGCAAGGGTGCCAAGATGCAAAGGGCGCTGATCAGTTTCTTTCTGGATGAGGCCATTGCAGCGGGTTATACGGAGTACCAGCCACCCCTGCTGGTGAACGAGGACTCGGCCTTCGGTACAGGACAGCTGCCGGATAAGGATGCCCAGATGTACCATGTCGGATCTGACAATCTGTTTTTGATCCCTACCGCCGAGGTGCCGGTGACCAATATTTTTCGGGACGTGATCCTGGATGAGCTGCCGGTGAAATGTGTGGCCTATTCTTCCTGCTTTCGCAGGGAGGCCGGATCTTACGGCAAGGATGTCAGGGGATTGAACCGCTTGCACCAGTTCGACAAGGTGGAGATCGTGCAGGTGGTCCATCCGGACAAGAGCTATGAGGTGCTTGACGAAATGGTGGAGCATGTGCGGGGATTGCTTCGCAAGCTGGAGCTGCCGTTCCGTGTGGCCAGGCTTTGTGGGGGCGACCTGAGCTTTGCCTCGGCCATGACTTACGATATGGAGGTGTATTCGGCCGCCCAGAAACGCTGGCTGGAGGTCAGCTCCATTTCCAATTTTGAGACATTCCAGTCGAACCGGATGAAAATGCGGTTCCGCTCAGGTGATGGAAAGAACATGCTTGCCCACACCCTGAACGGAAGTGCCCTGGCCCTGCCCAGGATCCTGGCGGCCCTGCTGGAGAACAACCAGGGGCCGGATGGGATCAGGATACCCAAAGCACTGGTTCCATATACGGGGTTTGAACGGATCACCCAGTAAGGGCTATTCCGGCGCCGGAACATTCCGGCTTACCTGGCATCATGCCAATTGGGCCTGTCTGACGTCATTTCATGAAGACCTATCCGACTCCATAAACAAAACAATTTGTTTGCCGTGGCGTTTTAATACAATGAGAATACTTCCCGCCATACTGCCTTTTTTGCTTTTGCTGCACACCCTTTCACACGCGCAGGTGCCCAGCCTGCCGCGCATTTTTACCCCGGGGGAGGCCCGGGAGGAAACAACCGTCAATACGCAGGAACAACTGGCGGCGCAGTATTTCCGTGAGGGCCGGTATGACATGGCCGTGGAGCTGTACGAAGAGCTTTTTGAATCGGACCGGGCTTCGGTGATTTATTCCCAATACCTGGAATGCCTGTTTGCGTTGGAGGACTATCGCAGGGCGGAACGGGTGGTGCGGGAGCAGATCCGGAGAAATCCCGGACAAATCAGGTTTGAGGTGGACCTGGGCTGGGTGCTTGAGCGCTCGGGGAACGAACGGCAGGCAAGGAGGCATTTTGATCAGCTGATTGGCGGACTCCCAGCCAGTCAGCAGGCTGTGATCGACCTGGCAGGCTCTTTTGAAAGAAGGGGGTTTGTCGACCGTGCCCTGGAAACCTTTATGCATGGCCGGCGCATGTTGGGAGCTTCCTACCCGTTCAACCTGCGCATTGCCCCGCTTTATGAGCGCAAAGGGGACTACAAGGCCATGATGGATGAATACGTGGGATACCTGGAGGAGAATTTGTCGGAAATGGACCGGGTGAGGGGGATCCTGCAGGATGCCATCAACAACGATCCGGACTTTGCCAGGAACGATGCCCTTCGGGAGGTGCTGCTGGGCAGGACCCAGCGTTATCCCAATGCAAACCTTTATTCGGAGATGCTGCTCTGGCTGTCTATACAGCAAAAGGATTTCCGCATGGCATTTATGCAGGCACGGGCGCTCGACAGGCGGTTCAGGCAGGAAGGGGAACTGGTGCTGGAAGTGGCCCAGCTGAGTGCTACAAATGAGAATTTTGACATTGCTGCGCAGGCATACAAGTATATACTGGAGAAAGGGGAGGAGGGGAGCCACTACCTGGATGCCCTGGTCGGTAGCCTGGATGTCCGTTTCCAAAGCATTGCCTCCGGTTTTTCCCATGGCAGTGAGGAGTTGTTGGCGCTTGAGGTCGATTACCTGCAGGCATTGGACGACCTTGGCATTCACCCCAACACCGTGACCCTGGTGCGCAACCTGGCCAACCTGCAAGCCTTCCACCTGGGAAAGATCGAAGCCTCCACCACATTGCTGAACGAGATTATAAACATGCCGCAGGCCAGTCAGCGGGTCCGCGCCGAATGCCGTATCGAGCTTGCAGATATCCTGCTGCTGACCGGGCAGGTATGGGATGCAACCCTGCTGTACTCACAGGTCGACAAGCAATACCGCGACAATCCGCTCGGACACGAAGCACGGTTTAAGAATGCACGGCTTTCCTATTTTATTGGTGAATTCGACTGGGCAAAGGCCCAGCTGGATATCCTGAAGGCGGCCACTTCCCGCCTGATCGCCAACGACGCCATGGCGCTTTCATTAAGGATACAGGACAATGTCGGTTTTGACGGCGATACCGAGCCGCTGATGCGGTTTTCACGGGCCGAGAAACTGGTTTTTATGAACCTTTTTGAGGAAGCCCTGATGGCCCTGGATTCAATTCCCCAATTGTACCCGTCGCACGCCATAGTGGACGATGTGCTGTTTGCCAAGGCCGGGGTCTACCTGAAGCAGGGCAAGACGGAAATGGCTGACAGCCTGCTGGCAAGGGTGGTGGAGGAGTATCCTGTCGGACTGCTGGCTGATGATGCCTTGTTCAGGCGAGCCCAGTTGTACGAGCAGGTGTTCAACGACCGTGAAAAAGCGATGGAGCTTTACCAGCAGCTGATGATCAACCATCCCGGGAGCCTGAATACCGTGAATGCCCGGAACCGTTTCAGGTACCTAAGGGGGGACCTCGTAAATTAATACCAGTTTTATGCCTGCCTATCAGCCTGTAAAGCCAAAAAAGCGCCTTGGGCAGCATTTCCTCAAAGATACTTCCATTGCGGAAAGAGTGGCTGGCAGCCTGACCGGTCATGGCGGTTATGATTTGGTTGTGGAAGTCGGACCCGGAACGGGTGCCCTGACAAAATACCTGGTTGATCATCCGGATTTTCGTTGGATGGGTGTGGAGGTGGATCGGGAGTCCGTCGATTTTCTGCGCAAAACCTATCCCGCATTGGCAGACCATGTGTTGGAGAAAGACTTCCTGAGGCTGGATGTCAACCGGTATTTCGGGGACGGGCAATTCGCCGTTGCGGGGAACTTCCCTTACAATATTTCTACCCAGATTCTTTTCAAGGTTTTGGAACACCGGGACCAGGTGCCGGAGCTGGTGGGTATGTTCCAGAAGGAAGTGGCCCAGCGCATTGCCTCCGGTCCGGGTAACAAGGTTTATGGCATCCTGAGTGTGCTGGTACAGGCTTTCTACGAAGTCGAGCTGTTGTTCCAGGTCAGCGAGCATGTGTTTGATCCCCCTCCGAAAGTAAAATCAGCTGTGATCAGAATAAAACGCAGGGAGGATTTTACCCTTGCCTGTGATGAGAAAAAGTTCTTTGTGCTCGTGAAAACCGCATTCAACCAGAGGCGGAAGACCTTGCGCAATGCACTGCGCTCCATGAATATTGACTGGGATCAGGTTCCGGACCATATGGCGGGCCTGCGTGCCGAAAGACTTGAAGTGAAAGATTTTGTGCAGTTGGTCAATGCCGTTGGAATTTCTTCATCCCACAACCAATAATATGTTTATTTTTATGGTTGAAATCGGATGGCAACAAAAAAGCATAAAAATTTTGAGTACGCCGGGCACACCGGAGGCTTAGACGGGCAAGGGAAAAACCTGCATGCCTTCCATTGCTTTGACACCCCGAACGGCTTTGCCTATGTTGTGGTTGGGTCAGATCAGGACGTCGGACCCGGCAAATCTCTTGCGGCAACGGTTATGGAGCGGCTGCAGTATTACCTTGAGATTGAGGAGGAGGCCTCTCCTGCCGATGCAGTCCGTAATGCCCTGGTATATGTGAATGGATATATTCATACCCTGGCGAAAAAGGACCCATCCCTGCAGTCCGGCGAACTTAGTTGCTTGTGCGTGTTGTTGAGGGACCAGAAGGTATATTATGCCTGGGTCGGACAGGTATGTCTGCACTTGTTCACCGGGAAGAAGCTTGTTCCGCTGACCTGGGAGGTTTTCTCAGGGGATGAGGGTGGCAGGGACGGATCCGGCAGGCCATGGGAACTGGCTTTTCTGGGGAATCAGCAATTCCTTGACCCGGGCCTGTGCAAAGAAGCCCTTGTCCCGGTCGACGGAGACATGCTCATTCTCGGGTCCAGCGGGTTCTGCCTGGGTCCGGATGAAAAACACATCCGAAATGTGCTGACCGACTCCATGCCCACACATACCAAAGCCCTGCGCCTGACCTGTAAAACCGGAAAGGATGAGGATGAGGCACCCATGGCCGTGGCCCTGGTCAGGTTCTATAATATGGATCAGGAAGAACGCTCCTTTGTGGCGGGGAGTATGCCTGAGGTGGTAGCCGCTGAAGGCCGTAAGGGAAGGGAAGGTGTTGCCTGGGACCTCTCCAATCCATGGGTAAAAAAGATTTTGATCGGCGTCGCTTTGGTATTTGTGGCCTATATGCTCTATGATATGTTCCTTGTCAACCCACGTCCTGCCAGACAGGTTTCACAGCTTGGCGAACAGGAGCTGGCGCTGGATGGCGATTCGCTGCTGGATACCCTGGGAACTGTACCGGCCGACCAGTCCGCCAGGCAGGGAAGGATTGAGCCTGCAGCCGGAGTGCAGCCTGCTGCCCCTGCTGCGGATGCACAGGCGGTTGCTCCCGCTGCAGAACGACCTGCTGGTCCGGCTGGTCCGTTGCCTGCCGACAGGGCCTACACGGTAAGGAGTGGCGATACCTGGGGAAGAATCTACAGGGAATTTGAAGTATGTTCGTGGTTTATCAGGAACCATCCCCCGAACAGCGGAAAATTTGACCGCTCCGGAAACCCGGTGGCCGGTGCCGGTTTGATGATTCCGGTGATGTATTCAGCAAGCCAACGACTGAACCCCAACCACTACAGCGAATTCACCACCGACAAGGTAGGCAATTCATGCCAAAATGCAAACCGGGACTTCCTGCGTCGCTTTGAGGAGGGCCTTCGGACACGCTGATCTCATACAGGCCTGACCACCAGCTGAAGCGTGGTGCGGCTTTTCTGTTCGAGTATAACCTCTCTTCCCTTGATGACGGGATCGGTCTTGGCGTTCTCGTAATGCCGGATGGTAATCAGTTCCAAATCTGTATTGTACTTCACATGGAAGTTTTTTTCCAGGTCTCGAAGCAATGCCGGGGTCTTCACCGGGTCTTTGTCAAAACACACGGAAAAGCTGATGGCCGAATTTTGCATCAGGTTGATCTTAACCCCGTGATCGGCAAAATCTGAAAAGATTCTGGACAGGCTGTGTTCGGCAATAAAACTGAAATCCTTTGGGAAGATAGAGGCCAGCACCTGGTTGAACTTGAAGATATAGGACGGAACCAGGTTGTCATTCTCCGGATTCTGGTTGATGATGGTCCCCGGACTCCCGGGTTCGGTAAATGATTTGACTTTTAGTGGAATCCCTTTTTTTAGCAGGGGCTTGAGTGTCTTGGGGTGAATTACTGTGGCCCCGTAATAGGAAAGTTCTATGGCCTCCTGGTAGCTGATGTTGGGCATCAGCAGAGTCTCCGTGAAAAGCTTGGGATCTGCATTCAGCAGTCCGGGAACGTCCTTCCAGATGACCACCTCCTCTGCATCGAGGGAATAGGCAAGGATGGCTGCGGTATAGTCAGATCCCTCACGCCCCAATGTGGTTGTGAAGCCCTGAGGGGTTCCGCCGATGAAACCCTGCGTAACAATGATGGAGGGTTTTTCGGAACCTTTTGTCGGACGAAGATAGGGGAGCAGTTTGCTTTTGATGACCCTTGGGGTGAGGATCCAGTCCACATGTGCATCCCTGAAGTGGCCATCCGTGATGATAAGTTTCTGTGCCGGGAACAACTGGTTGGCTACACCGCTATCATTCAGATATTGGCTGACTATCTGCGTGGAAACCTGTTCCCCGGTGGAAACGATTCGGTCGTATTCATAATTGTAATTGGTGCCCGGCTTTTCTCCAATGTAGTAGTACATGTGGTAAAAACTTTGCTCCAGCACGTCGAATATGGGATGCTTCGGGTCCGAAAACAGGTCTTGTGCGATTTGAACATGGAATTGGCGGACCTCCCTGTAAACCTGTTCCATGCCTGCCGTATCCCCGCCCATGAAAAAGGAGGTAAGACGCTCCAGGGCATTGGTGGTTTTGCCCATCGCAGAAAGCACCACCACCAGGGGTCCGCCTCCATGGTCACTGATAATCCTGGCCACATTGCGAACCGAATCCGCATCCCTGACCGATGCCCCCCCGAATTTATATACCCGCATAATGAAAAATTTGACCGGCCAATAAAGGTTTGAACCAGCCATTGCCTAGCAAATTTAGCAAAAATCCGGCAGGGAAAAAGAAAGCCCCTTTCGCAAAACGAAAGGGGCTGTATATAAAGGGGGCGGGTATGATCTTGTGTAACGTTCCAGTACTTTTTTACCTGTCCAGGGCTTCCATCAGCTTTTTCCGGGTAAAGAAAATCCGGCTCTTCACCGTGCCGATGGAAAGGTTCAGTTTCTCGGCTATCTCCTTGTATTTGAATCCCCTGTTGTACATCTCGAAAGGAAGACGCTGGTCCTGGTCAATGCGGTTGATCTCGCGCTGTATCTCTTTTTCTGACAG
>SLNU01000243.1 GCA_007132865.1 Bacteroidales bacterium
AGCGGTGAGGCATGGCCCAAAACGAAGGCAAGGACCAGAGGAAGGAAAAGCCTTGAAATAATTTGTTTATCCATGGTCACATTACAAAACAGTTAATCCGCAGTATTATTGCTGCAGGCCGGCATCCCCTTTCTTACCTACCACCAGTTCAATCATGCTGTCTTCGTTCAGGTATTTGCCTGCTGTCTGCATCACCTGGGCGCTGTTAATGCCTTTCAGTTCACTGAGGAAGCCCTGGTAATGCGACATATCCATCTGAAAGGCCCGGATTTCCTTGAACCGTTCAGCCCGGGAAAATGGTCCGTCAAAAGACCGCAGAAACTGCCCGTACAGGTAGCTCTTCAGGGTTTGGAGTTCATCTTCGGTGGCCGGGGTGGTACGGAGCCTGTTCAGCTCAAGATAAACCTGGTCCAGCGCCTTTTGGCACACATCTACTCCCACTTCGGTGGAAATAAAGAAATAGCCGTCACGCAGCAGGGAGACCAATCCGGACCCAATGCCGTAAGTATATCCCTTGTCTTGCCGGATATTTTGCATCAGCCTGGAACCAAAGAAGCCGCCCAGCAAAGCATTGGTGATCATCAGTCGGTGGTAGTCGGGATGGGTCCTGTTGAAGAGTCTGCGTCCGATGCGCACTGCCGATTGCAGGGCTCCCGGTTTCTCAACCAGGACTTTCTTCTCTGAAGCAGTTCCGGACACATAATGCGGGGGTGATCCCACTTTTTTGGCGGGCCAGTCGGGTTGCCCAAGTTTTTTTTCCAGCAATTCCAGGATGTTTTCCGGCAAGCGCCCTGACACCAGGCAGAATGCATTGCCCGGGTGGATATGCTCCTTGTGGAAATCCACCAGTCGTTGTCTTTCTACCATGTCAAAATCGGAAACCTGAAGCCGATAGCCGTATGGGTGTTCCGGTCCGTATAGCAATTCATTGAAGTAAGTCCGTGCCAAATATTGCACCTTCTGGTTATTCACAAGGTGTCGATGCTTCTGGTTCTTCAGGAAGGTCCGCATCTCGTCCTCCGGAAATACCGGCGCCTTGACCATCTCCTGGAACAGGTCCAACACCGGCTCCAAATGTTTGTTCAGCACAAAGACCCCCAGGGATGCGATGTCCTTCTGGGCATCTTCCTGCAGGTAGGTGCCATAAAAGTCAAGGGTTTCACTGATTTGTCCGGCTGTGCGTCCCATGGTGCCTGATTTGAGCAGGTTGACCATCGAAAAGCACACCAGGGGTGAGGGCTGGAAATAGCTCCCGGCAAAAAACACCAGTTCGATTTTCAGGATATCCTCCGTCCCTCCCTCCAGGAGGTAAACGGGAAGGCCGTTTGTCAGCGTGGCCTCCACGGGCTTGATAAAAGGTATTTCTTCTATGATCCCGGTTGGTGGGGGACCTTTCCGCTCTGCCATAGGTGGGTTGTTACAGCCTTCCTTTTGGGTCGACCAATAAAATTAACCAATATTTGTTATTTATTTTGATCCCTCTGCCAAATAATGCAGCACGGATGCGTTTTCCGGACGAAAAAGCGCCAGGGCCATTTCCCGGATCCGGTCTGGCTGCACAGATCTATATTTTTCCATCAACTGGTTTAACTGGTCCGCGTCACCCATCAGCTCGTAATAGGCCAGGTTCATCGCCTTGGCCAATGCATGGCTCTCAGCAAAGGTATGCGCAGCCTCCACTTTGTTTCTCACTTTTTCAAGCTCCACTTCCCCTGGAACATCAAGGCTTGAATCACGCAGTGCTTTCCAGAGGGCCTCCTCAGCCTGCCCTGCAGTAATCCCGTCATGCAGCTTGGCGTGCACCACGAACAGTCCGGGGTCAAGACTTCCGGTCAGGTAGGCGTTCACTTCGCTGAATATTTTCTCCTCCTTCACAAATTTCCTGACCAGGCGGGAACTTTCCCCATTGGCCAGCAGGTCACTTAGCAGGTCTGTGGCGAAAAAATCTGGATGGACCCTTTCCGGGCAATGAAAAGCAAGGTAGATCTGGGACGAAGGGACGTCACGTTCCACCACCAGCCGCCTTTCGGCAGTCTGGACCGGTTCAGCAGGAAGGTTCCTTTTAATCGCGGGACGTCCGGGCAGCTCCCCGAACCATTTCTCAGCCAGACGGAATACCTTTTCGGCATCCAGGTTTCCGGCTACCGTAATAATGGCGTTGCCCGGCTGGTAATGGGTGTGAAAAAAGTCCTTCACCTGCTGCAGATCCACCTTTCTTATATGGTCAATGCTTTCCCCGATCGTGGCCCAGCGATAAGGGTGGCGACGGTATGCCAGTGGCCTGAGCAGCAACCAGGTGTCCCCATATGGCTGGTTGAGGTAAGACTGCATAAATTCCTCTGCCACAACATTTTTCTGTATGGCCAGTTTCTCCTCGGAGAATGCCAGTCCGAGCATGCGGTCTGATTCCAGCCAGAACGCCGTTTCCAGATTCTGTGCCGGCAGGGTGATGTAATAGTTGGTGATGTCGTTGGTGGTGAACGCATTGTTCTCTCCACCGGCATTTTGCAAGTGCCGGTCAAACCCATTGACATTCACAGAACCCTCAAACATCAAATGCTCAAACAGGTGGGCAAAACCGGTCTGCTCCGGATGTTCGTCCCGGGCACCCACATCGTACAGCAGGTTAAAAGCCGCCATGGGGGTGTCCGGATCCCTGTGGAAAATTACCCGGAGTCCGTTAGACAATGTATGTTTCTCAAACTTTACCATATAATTACCTCCAAACAAAAATATCGTCCCTGTCCCTCGGTCTTCGCTCCTCCAGCCACCGAAAGTCAGGCAGCAGCCGCTCCCCCTCAGGCAACTCCTCTGGTGGAAACAACTGGGCCTCGGGGCGCGTAAGGAAGCGGATGCCCGTTACCTTGCTGTCTTCCACATAGATGACAATATCGGATGCCAGGGCCTTGTTGATGCCCACATAGCCACCGTCTTCCTCCAAAATATGGTAAATGGTCTCCCCGTTGCCATACACATTGATCCGCCAAAGTTCGTTGTCCCGGAAATGTCCGGTCAGGTTTCGGCCCTTCACCTGGTTAAAGCCCAGGTCTCCCTCCTCCGAGACTATAAAGGCCGCATCGTACAAGTGAATAAATCTTATCTCTTCCTCCCCTGTATGTACTTCGATGCGCTGTGCTGTCAGCTGGTTCACATCTGCCCATAAGACGGGCTCATGGTAAAGGTAAATGATAGAGTCGGAAAAGCTATACACAATGGAATCGCTCAAACCTTGCAGGTCACTTCTGTAAAAGCGTGCCTGGTGATAGGCAAAGACCCATCGCTGGTCGAGGGAGTCAATGTAATGCGACTTCAGGGTATCGGCATGCAGGAAGAGGGAGTCGTTCTCCGCCACCACGGTCAGCATCGCATCCCTTGTAACGGTGGATATGCCCAGTTTTTCATAATGCTCTGCAAAATGCCCGGTAATGATGGTGTTCTGCACGCTGTCGCGCATCACTATATTGTTGTCGGCACGGCCATAGCCCAGGTTGCGGTCATAAAACAGGGTGTCCCCGGTCAGGGATTGCTCATTGTTGGTATAATAGGCTTCCCGGCTGAACCTGGCTATGTCATTTCGGGTATCATACCAGCCGTTGCGGCAAAATATCGTATTCTCCTCACTTTGAATCCTGGTAGGTCCGAAAAAGTGGGCGACCTCGGTCAGGGTATTGTACCTCAGGGTATCTGAATGCATGGTGTATTCGGGATTTACCAGCACCACATCCCTGCGGAAGAAAAAATCCTTCAGGTCAGCATAGTAGAACCCTTCCCTGCTGGTCAGCTCATTGTCTGCGTCCACGATCCTGCCCCCATTGGCATAGCGTGCGGTGTTCGCATTCAGGTCATAGAACAACTGTGTTGTGGTCAGGGTCATTTGGGGGTCCACCATCCGGACCCTGCCTGTCAGCTCGGCCTTGCGGCTGTTTCCGTTGTAATGAAGCACATCCCCGTAAATACTGACCGTGTCGCTTACCTGGATAAAGATGTTCCCGTAGGCACGCAGGCTGTTGGTGGCCGAATACAGGTAGGCGCTGTCACAAAACATATTGGTTTCCTCGTGCCGGAAATGCACATTGCCGATCAGCCGGCGCACATCATCTCCAAGCGCACGGTCTCCCAGCATGCGGTCGGCATTCACCAGCTCGATCTGGGTAGGCCGCTGGGCGGCCAATGCGCCCGGGACCAGGATAAGTAGCAAAACCATCCGACGGAAAAAAACCGGGTATATCCCTGAAATGCATTGATGCCCCATCTTATTAGCATAAACTCAAAAAGGGCAGAAATAGTTTGCAGGCAAGGCAACAAAATACCTGCCGGGGCGGAAACCTATCACACCCGCTTGTTGTAATCCGGCATGCTGAAATATTCATTGATCTCCTTCTTCATTACCGGCGCCAGCAAAAGGATCGCGATCAGGTTCGGGATGGTCATGAAGGTGATTACCATGTCCACAAAACTCCAGACCAGGTCAATTCCCCAGATGGCCCCTAAAAACACGAACACGGCATACACATAGTAATAAGGAGTAATCGCCTTGTCACCGAACAGATATTGTGCCGCCCGGGTGCCATAATAGGACCAGGAAATGATTGTGGAAAAGGCGAAAAGCAGCAGGCCCAAAGCGATAATATGGGAAGCAAGGTAGCCAAGATTGATCTCTGCCAGTCCGAGTTCAAAGGCCAGCACCGTCATGCCCACACCCTGTATGCCGGATTCCCAGGCACCGGTCATGATGATCACCAGGGCGGTCAGGGTACAGATGAACAATGTGTCTATAAAGGGCTCAAGGCTGGCCACAAGCCCCTCACGTATCGGATATGGTGTCTTGGCGGCGGAGTGGGCCATTGCGGCAGAACCTTGTCCCGCTTCATTGGAAAACAATCCGCGCCGGATCCCCATGGTCAGGGTCAGGATAAAGGCCGATCCGACAAATCCGCCTGCCGCGGCCGAGCCGGTGAAGGCGTCTGTGAAGATAAGCCTGAAGGCGGGTCCGAGCCATTCAAGGTGCAGCAAAAATATGGTCATTGCGGCCAGAAAATAGAACGCCGCCATGAAGGGCACCAGGCGGGAAGTCACTTCGGCAATCCTTTTTAGTCCGCCTACCACAATCAAAAGCACCAAGCCGGCAATAACCAGTCCGCTGATCCATGTCGGAAAGCCATAGCTGGTGTTCAGCACGTCTGTCATGGAATTGCTCTGGGCCATGTTTCCCGTCCCCATGGAGCAGAGAACCGCGGCCACAGCAAAAATAATGGCCAGGGTTTTCGCATGTTTGCCCAGCTTGTCCTTCAGTCCATATTCCATATAATACATGGGTCCGCCGGAAACCGTCCCGTCCTTGTTAAACTTCCTGTATTTTAAACCCAGGGTGCATTCCACCAATTTGAGCATCATGCCAAAGAAACCTGTGACCCACATCCAGAAAATAGCTCCGGGTCCGCCTAAATAAATGGCCAGCGCCACCCCGACGATATTCCCCGTGCCCACGGTAGCCGAAAGGGCTGTTGTCAGGGCCTTGAAGGGGGACACATCCCCGTGATCGTCTTTCCTGGAAAACCTCCCTGCCAGAATGGCAAAAGAATGGCCGAACATTCGGACGTGGAGAAAGCGGAACTTAAATGCGAAATAGATGCCCGTGGGCAGCAGCAGGGCCAGCAGCAGGTAGCCGCCAACAAATTCATTGTACCATTCGATAACCGTTTGTATGTGTCCCAGAAAATCAGACATGGATGCAGGGTTTAAGGGTTAGGGTAATGAAAAAAATTACATTCTTAAATCCGATTGATGCACGTATTGAGGCCCGGACCACGGTTCCCCCGAATCGGCAGATTCTTATGAACCACCCAATTTGATCAGTCCGATGCTGTTCATGAACACGATGGCGATGGCGACCGGGGCGATGAACTTCAGGATGAACATAAAAATGCCGAACAGCCTGAAGCGCAGGGTCCCGCTATTGGTCAGCTCATCCCTGACATTGGAAGCGCCCAGGAACCATCCGACAAAGACCACGATGAAAAGTCCGCCCAAAGGCAATAGCACGTTGGAGGACGTAAAGTCCAGCAGGTCAAAAACGGTCTTTCCAAACAGGCTGGTACCTTCCATTACACCGAACGACAAGGTGCAAAACACCCCGACAAATGTGGCAGCCGCGGCAGCCATGATCGTGGCATGGCGACGCCGGATGTTCAGCTCTTCGACCATGAAAGCCACCACCACCTCCAGTATCGAGATGGAGGAGGTCAGGGCAGCAATGGCGAGCAGGACAAAAAAGATTACGGAGAAAAAGTACCCGCCCGGGATCTGCTGGAAAATATTGGGCAGAACATGAAAAATCAGTCCGGGACCCTCACCGGGTTCCAGGCCGAATGCAAAAACCGCAGGGAATATGGCGACTCCGGCCAGAAGGGCGATCAGGGTGTCGGCGATGGACACCTCCACTGAGATGTTCCCCAGTTTGTTCTCTTTCCCGATATAGGAGCCATACGTGATCAAAGCGCCCATGCCGATGCTGAGCGAGAAAAAGGCTTGTCCCAATGCGCTGAGGAATACTGCCGGACTCAGCTCGGAGAAGTCCGGTTTGAACAGGAACTTCAGTCCGCCCATGGCCCCGGGAAGGGTGATGGAGCGGATGGCCATGACGATCAGCAGCAATACCAGGAACGGCATCAGGATTTTGGCGTATTTCTCGATGCCCCTCTTCACGCCGGCAATGATGATTCCGGCCGTCATGACCATAAAGACAAGTTGCCACATCAGGGGCCGGAATGTCTGTGTATGGAAGGACTGGAACATGGTTCCCAGCTCGTCTGATGACTTGCCCTGGAATGCGTTTGTAACAGCCTTGTACACGTATTCCAGTGTCCAGCCCGCTATGGTGCTGTAAAAGGCAAGGATCATAAATGCCGCAGCAATACCCATGATGCCGATGATCCACCAGGGACTGCCCGGGGCAAGCCTGCGGAAGGCACCAAATGTGTTTCGCTGGCCACGGCGGCCGATAACAAACTCTGACAGCATCACCGGGATGCCGAGCACCAGGATAAATGCCAGGTATACCAACAGAAAGGCGCCCCCCCCATTGTCACCAACTACATAAGGAAAGCGCCAGATATTGCCCAGGCCGATGGCCGATCCGGCCGCTGCGCAAAGAATGCCGAATTTGCTGGAGAAACCTTCGCGCGCGCCAGTATCCTTGTCAGACATAGAGAGGTGGTTTTAGTAAGAGGCCAAAAATATAAAATTCTCCTGAAAAACAAGGCCCGGACAAGAAAAATAAAACCCCTTGCTGGCAGCCGCAGCCCAGATGCTTTCCAGTTCAGGCCGATTAGCTTGGGAACCGCTTGCCAATCCACGGTTGTGGATTCTTTTGCCGCGCCCTAATTTTGTTCAGGAAGGAAACCTGCGCCATATGTATTGGAAGGACTACCTTTATTTTACCAGGCCCCAGCGCAACGGAATCAAGGCATTGTTGCTGCTGATCCTGATCATTGTGATTGCCCCTGCCCTTTTCCGCCGGATGAACCCCATTTCACCTCACGATCCGGGTGCATTTAAAGACGACATCAAGGCATTCATGGAAATGCTTGAAACCCAGGAAGCTGACGGAGGCATTGCGAAGTCAGGCGGAGGGACCGGGACAAGATCTGCCGGGGGGGGCGTTGCCGGGGACGATGCAGGGAGTGGGCTTGGATCCGGCTCAGGGGGCAGTCTGACGGAGATCATATTATCTCCCGTCGCATTCGACCCCAACCAGCTTGCAGCAAGTGACTGGGAAGCCATGGGCATCCCGGCATATGTTGCAAGGAGCATCCTGAATTACCGGGAGGCAGGCGGGTCATTCCGTTACAGGGAGGACCTGCAGCGGATTTACCTGATGGAAGAGGAATGGTTCCGGCAGCTGGAACCATATATTCAGCTGCCGGCCAGGAGTAAGGAGGTCCGGGCGGAGGACCATACTGCCGTGGCAAAGGATGAAACTGCCGGAGCGGAGCGCACAGGGGCGCGGTCGGCAGGCAGGGCTGAGCACACAGGGACGCGGCCACCAGCCGGTGCTGAGC
>SLNU01000100.1 GCA_007132865.1 Bacteroidales bacterium
ATCAGCCCGGGAGGTCTGACACCCCCCTGAGCCTCTCCAGGAATTCCACCAGCTGCTCCAGCGCCCGGTAGCGGTGGCTGATGCGGTTTTTTTCCTCTTCCGGCATTTCTGAGAAGCGCTTTTCATGGCCATCGGGCACAAATACCGGGTCATACCCAAAACCCCCGCTTCCGGCCGGTTCCTCCGTGATGGTCCCGTTGACAATCCCTTCGAACGTATATTCCCTACCCCCGATAATCAGGGCCATTACCGTCCGAAAGCGGGCCCTGCGGCTCTGTGCAGTTTTCATCATCTGCAGCAGTTTCCGGACATTGTCAGGGCCGGCTTTCCCGGGCCCTGCAAAGCGTGCAGAAAGCACCCCGGGCAGTCCGCCGAGTGCCTCCACCTCCAGGCCTGAATCATCCGAAAAACAATCCATCCCGTAATGCCGGTACACATGCCGGGCCTTGGCGAGCGCGTTCTCTTCCAGTGTCTTGAAAGGCTCCGGAATGTCTTCCGTACAGCCGATGTCTGCCAGTCCCGATACAGAAAAACCGGGACCCAGGATAGACCTGATCTCCCGGATCTTGTGCGGGTTGTTGCTTGCAAAGACCAGCTTCATCATTCCATTTCGACCAGAGCGAAGTGCTTGGGTACCTTGTCGCCCACCTTTACATTGATTTTTTTCACCTTGCCATCAAACGGGGCCACGATCACGTTCTTCATTTTCATGGCCTCCAGGATGCAAAGCCGGCTTCCTTCTTCAACGGCATCCCCCTCTTTCACGAACACCTCCTGTATATTGCCCGGCATAAAGGACCGGACCATTTTCGGGTTTATAGGGCTGTAAGGCTTGCGGTTGATATGCATCCGGTTCAGCTGCGTTTCGTAAACGGCATCGTCAACCACCAGGCGGGCATACTCCTTTTCGTCTTTCTTCCGTTTCATCCGTCAAAAATTTTCAGGGTTTAAAAAGGCGGGATCCCGTGTTTCTTCTCCGGCACCATTTGTGACTTCTGGCTGGAGATCTCCAGTGCATGGGTTACAAAACGGCGGGTTTCAGAGGGCTCGATGACCGCGTCGATATATCCGTGTGCAGCGGCGACATAAGGATTGGCAAACTTCTTCTTGTACTCGTCGACCTTTTTCTGCCGGGTTTCCTCCGGTTTGTCAGAATTCATGATTTCATGGCGGAAAATGATGTTGGCGGCGCCTTCGGGTCCCATGACCGCAATTTCTGCGGTGGGCCAGGCAAAGACAAAATCGGCCCTGAGGTGTCGGGAGCACATGGCGATGTACCCGCCGCCATATGCCTTGCGCAGGATGACGGTGACCTTGGGGACAGTGGCTTCGCTGTAGGAATACAGGATCTTGGCCCCATGCCGTATGACCCCGGCGTGTTCCTGGTCAATGCCGGGCAGGTAGCCTGGCAGGTCGACCAGGGTCACCAGCGGGATGTTGAACGCATCGCAATACCGTATGAAGCGGGCCGCCTTGTCAGAAGAGTCCACATCGAGCACTCCGGCCAGCACCAAAGGCTGGTTGGCCACATAGCCTACCGTTTGCCCGTTGAGGCGGCCGAACCCGATAACCATATTGGCTGCGAACAGTTCCATCACCTCGAAGAAATCGCTGTCGTCACTGATGGCGCGGATCACATCCCTAACATCATAAGGCTCGCGTGGATCGGTCGGGATGATGTTGTCGATCCGGTACTGTCTGAGCTTGGGGGTCTTTTTCGGGAACGGGCTGGCTTTTTTCTGGTTGTTCCAGGGGATGTAAGTGACCAGCTTTTTGATCATCTGGAAGCATTCGGCCTCGCTTTCCGCAAAGAAATGGGCATTTCCGGTGATCTCACTGTGGACCCGCGCACCGCCCAGCTCCTCCATGCTGATCTCTTCTCCCAATACCGATTTGATAACCTCCGGACCCGTGATAAACATTTTGGAGATCTTGTCGACCACAAAGACAAAGTCTGTCAGTGCAGGGGAGTACACCGCGCCGCCCGCACATGGACCAAGGATTACGGAAATTTGCGGAATCACACCGGAGGCCTGTGTGTTTCGGTAAAAGATCTCCCCGTAACCGGCCAGAGAGTTTACTCCTTCCTGGATACGCGCCCCACCCGAGTCATTGATGCCGATAATGGGAATCTTCAGGCTCATGGCATGGTCCATGATTTTGCCAATCTTGCGCGCGTGCATCAGTCCGAGTGATCCCCCAGCCACAGTAAAGTCCTGTGCGTAAATACAGACCGGGTAACCGTTGATGGTCCCGGTACCCGTAATGACCCCGTCGCCCGGGAGATGCTTCTTGTCCATGTCAAAATCCTTCGCGGCATGCTCCACGAACAGGTCATATTCATGAAAGGAATTGGGGTCAAGCAGCGAGATGATGCGCTCCCTGGCCGTCATCTTCCCCATGGCCACCTGCTTCTCTATGGCCTTGGCCCCGCCCCCCTGCAGGGCACCCTGCATTCTCCTTTTCAGGTCAAGCGTCTTTTGTTTGATAGACATAGTGCTCCGTTTTTATAAGCGAAAAATCCCCCAAAGTAAGGAAAAAAAAACGAAAGAAAACAGATAAACCCCTGCAAGTTGCAATGGGAGCATCCCGGAGCCGTTTGCCAAACCCTTTTTGGACTCCGCAATGCCGGCAAACAAACCTTAGCTGTCATTCCTTTGTTTATAGATTAGCATCATTTTTGTACTTTTACCCGGATTATTCAAAAAGTAATATTGTGATTCAAGCCAGGGAAGTCTCTTATTATTTTCGTCGGATAAGCCTGCATTATTTGGTAGCATGCTTGTTTTTTTCTGCCTTCATGGGGAACGCTGTGGCGCAGGACCTGCGGGGTTTTGGCCCGGACCAGCGTGCCAGGCTGATGAGCCTTTCTGACTCCCTGGCAATGGATTTTCTGGAAGCGAATGCAGTGGCCAGGGAAAAGGCCGGACAAATGGGACTGGAAATCCGTTTCACCACAGCGGAGGGGGTGCGCTACGAACTGCAACGCATTGAGGACGGACTTCCTTTTTATTACCGTACAATGAATGCGGGCGCAGCCATTACTTCCGGGGCCAACCAATTGCATCCGGGGGGGAGCCGACGCCTTTCCCTCAGCGGCAAGGGCCTGACTGCCGGAATGTGGGATGCTGGCAGCCTGTTTGATCACCTGGAATATAAGGGCCGTTATGTGAACCGCAATCCAGCAACCCAGATTGATGCACATGCCACGCATGTTGCCGGCACGATGATCGCGACCGGTATCAACGAGAATGCCAAAGGGATGGCTTATGAAGGGCGCCTGCACGTCTATGACTGGAACAGCGACATCAGTGAGATGGCTGGTGAGGCCGCTGCCGGCATGCTGATTTCGAACCACTCTTACGGGACCCCGCTGGGATGGGAATACAGGGATGGCTCCTGGCGCTGGATGGGTGCGGCCAGCGCGGATGAGGACTACCGGTTTGGGTTTTATTCCAATGTCAGCAGATCCATTGACCAGGTGGCCTATACGGCACCATATTATTTAAGTGTATGGGCTGCAGGGAACGACCGCAATGATGCCGGGGACGGCAGCCGGCCTCCGGATGGTCCGTACGATACAATCGGACCCGAAGGGGTTGCAAAAAATGTAATTACGGTTGGTGCCGTGAACGGCATGCCCGGGGGATATACCCGAACCAGCGATGTGGTGATGACCGAGTACAGCAGCTGGGGTCCGACCGATGACGGGCGGATCAAACCAGACCTGGTCGCAAAGGGCAGGGCTGTTTTCTCAACCAATTTGAATGATGGGTACCGCAGCACGAGCGGAACATCCATGGCAGCCCCGGTGGTGGCCGGATCCCTCATGCTTATTCAACAGCTGTATCATGAGCTCTCGGGAGGGGAATACCTGCGGGCAGCCTCCCTCAAGGGACTGGCCATCCACACGGCCAATTCGGCAGGAAACGGACCCGCACCCGATTACTCTTTTGGATGGGGCTTGCTGGATGTGGGAAAAATGGCTGGTTTTCTCACCCAACTGGATAGCGAACGCCTGAAATTTATTGAAAGCACGATGCTGGACAGGGAGCAATTGGTGTATGAATTCGTCTATGATGGAGGCGGTCCCATTTTGGCCACGCTGTCGTGGACAGACGTACCGGGTACGCCTGTATCACCCCAGCTGAACCCCACTGACCTGATGCTGGTGAACGACCTTGACATGCGCATTGTGGATGAAGACGGACAAGTATATTTCCCCTGGGTGCTGGATCCGGAACAGCCGGTCGCCAATGCAACTACGGGAGATAACTTCCGTGACAATGTGGAGAAGATCCGGATAGCCAACCCTCCGGCAGGCAACTATCGCATCATTATTTCACACAAGGGGAGCCTGGACACCGGACGACAGGATTTTTCACTTTTCCTGCAAAGCGGGGATGTGCCGGCCAGGACAAATCTTTACTGGATCGGCGGCAACGGGAACTGGAGCGACCCTTCAAAATGGTCCCTTGCCAGCGGTGGGGCTCCTGCAGGCATGGTGCCGGGACCAGACGACCATGTGGTGTTGGATAAGAACTCCTTTAGCGAGGAGGGGCAGGTGCTGACGTTGGACAAGGAAGGGTTTTGCCATACGTTTACCGTTAAGTCAGATGCCATCGGTTTATTTGATTTTGCACGCCACAGGTTGAATATATCGGTCTCGGTTTTTATTGAAAAGGACTTTACCATGCCGGAAACAAGTGGTCAGATGATACTCAACGGGACGTTTCAGAATGGTTATGTAATGCTTGAGAATGCCGGTTCGGAAACCATGTCGGATGTTCAGCTTATTTTCGATAACCCGAAGGGCAAGTGGCGGATCGTTTCAGACCTGGTTGTCGATCGCCTGGTGATCAGACAGGGTGAGGTGCATATGGAGGATGTGAATATCTCCGTCAGGGAACTCATGGTTCTGACCAATGAATCGTTTAAGCGCCTGCACATGGGGGCTTCTGTCCTTGGCGGACTGCAGAGAGTGAGGTTTCCAAGAAGTGATTTTGAGGTTTCGGCGGGTTTGGCCACCCTGGTCTTTGGGCATGAGGAAGGAGAGCCGGTCGGGGAAGCTGCCCTCAGGGTCAATGGCACCCATTTTCACACCCTGGTGAACCATGCCGATCTACAGGTTTTTGATTCCTTTTCGGTGAAAAATTTCTCCAATCATGGTCCTGTTCGCATTCATGAAATCTTTACTGTCGAAAATGTGGTTTTTACGGAAACCGCAGCCTTTTCAGTCGGTGAAGATGGGAGCCTGCTGATCAGTGAATCCTTTACCGGGTCAGGCATTCCCGGTTCCCTTGTCCTGCTTGAGGGACTCGGAAGGAATTCCACTATAACAGGTTTGGAAAACAGGCGGTTCTGCCTGGATTATGTGTGGGTGAGGAACCTTCCCGCATCCGGATCTGCGATCTTTAATGCCGGGCCGAACAGCACGGTGGAAAATTCCGAAGGCTGGCTGAACGTAGACTGTGACGAGGTTTTGTATGCGGATTTTTCGGTAACATACCCCTGCCGGTATAGCTGGACGTTTTTTCATGATGAAAGCAGCGGAATCATTGAAGAGTGGGAGTGGCAATTCGGCAATCTCGGGAAGTCATATCTTCCTGACCCCATCTTTACCTTCCAGAACATCGGTAACCAGACCGTCCGGCTGACAGTAACGGACGGTACTTATACCCAGACCAGGGTAAAACAGATCCAGATTATCAACAACCCCCTGCCCGACCCCCAGGTTTTTGCGTCGGGTACGTCCTATTTCGTGGATGTGTACAACGTGAACTACCAGTGGTACAGGAACGGCCAGCCCATTGAAGGCGCCAACTCACAGTACTACCAAAACGACAATGCCAGGCCGGGGGTGTACCAGGTGCTGATCAGCAACAACAACTGTAACCGGCCTTCCAAAAACCAGATTACGGTCAGTACCAATGAACTGGAACTGGCCGGGGGACTGCGGGTATTTCCCAACCCCTCAGACGGGCGACTGCGCATCAGTGCCTCCAAGCCGATTGACCAAATCGAGCTGGTGGACCTTACCGGACGGACCATGATCATCATGGCGCCGCAACAAGAGGAGCTGGAACTGGATGTATCCATGCTCAGACCCGGTGTTTACCTTCTCCGGGCATTGGTCGGCGGACAGCATATTCAGAAAAAGATACAGGTAATCTGAAGAATTTATCAAATAGCTTTTTAGGATACGAACTATAAAAATTATTGCCCCATACCATTTATTGCCCCATACCATTATGAAAAATAGATTTTTAATAACGCTTGTTCTCCCGATAGTTTTTCTGCTTACTTCCTGCATGTCCTTTGATGACCCCGAGCCACAAACCGGCGAGGATGAAATGCGCGAACTTGTTTTATACAGTCAGTACCAAACGGCCATGTTCATGGGAAGTGATTATGCCCGCTTCCCGGCCCTGTGGATGCAGCAGTTGTCTGGCGTCAGGGGCAGCCACCTGATGGCGGAGAACTACGAGCCCCTGCACCACAGCCTGGATGATGTCTGGCGCAGCTTTTACAACGACCTGATGCAGAGCTTTTATTTGATGGAGCTCTATGCCCATGAACTGGATGCCAGGGTTTTCAGTGGGATTACACTGATTCACCGCGCCTTCCTGCTCAATGCCTTTACAGATGCATGGGGCGACGTGCCTTACTTTGAGTCAAGCAAATATTTCGGGGGTGGGAACAATCCTGTTTACGACAATCAGGAAGAACTGTACGAAACCATTTCCCAGATGCTTGAACAGGGCCTCGGCTTACTGAATAACCCCGGTGAGAATCCACTGCTCCCGCGTCCCGATGAAGACCTAATCTTCGGGGGTTCAGTGGAGAGATGGAAAAAACTGGCCCGCCTGGTCCGGCTCAGACAAAGCCTTCGGCTCGGAAACCATTCCGGTGATTACAGCATGTCCCTTTTGCTCCTGCAGCAAGGAGGGCTCTTTGACTCCGCCGACGACGATATGTTATTCCCGTTCTCCGCATTTGCGGAGTTGGAGAATCCCTGGTACCGCTTCGACTATTTTGTCGGGAACACCAGGATCGGTAAGAAATTCGCCGATATGCTGCATGCGACCCAGGACCCACGCCTCCAGCGCTACGTGCGGATGAACACGCAGAACCAATACCTGGGTGCCGCACCCGGATCGGCCAACTTCGATGCGTCACGCATTGCCAATGCCAGCGGGTCAGTCGGGTCCCCCAACGCCCCCCTGTACCTGCTGACCTATTGCGAGCAGAAATTCATTGAGGCTGAGATCTATTACCGGCACGGCTGGCAGGACCAGGCTGACGCTGCCTACAACGAGGCGGTCATAGCGTCCCTGGCCATGCACAATGCCAGAAATGCCGAATGGGAGGCAGCGCATGCCAATCGCTCGGGAGTTGATCTGGAAGACATCATCACGGCCAAGTATATTGCCTTGTTTTTGAATCCGGAGGTGTGGAGTGACTGGAGGCGGACCGGCTTTCCGGAGATTATGGATTTCCCCCCGGCAAATTCCAATGACGACAGGGTTCCCCGGCGCCTGATCTATCCGGCGGTGGAAGAACAGACGAATCCCACCAACTACCCCAGGGAGGTCGACGTGAACACCCGGATTTGGTGGGATGTGGAATAATTTTTCGATAACCTGGAAAGGGATACAATTCCGCCCAGACATTCAGTTGTCTGGGCGGTTTTATTTCGCCCGTACATGGCCGTGCTGCCCGCCCGGCAGCTTTATTTTTATCCGACAGAAAAACTTAAAACCCGGCCTTTCGACTTATTTGCTATATCTCTATACAAGTGTTTAAGCCCTCCCGTCAAACCCCGTTTTTTACTCCTCTAAAAAATACTGAAAATCCCGAAAAAGCTGGGGTTCCGCCGATTTTTTGAAAAAATTAACATAATGATAACTTTTTTTAATAAATTTGTCGGGTTCGGGTGAAATCGCCAAGTTTTGCCCGTGCCAATTAACCACTCAGTTATTAACTAAAACAAAAAGAACATGAAGCGAATTCTAATTCTGATGGGGATGCTGCTCTTTATGGGTACGTC
>SLNU01000028.1 GCA_007132865.1 Bacteroidales bacterium
ATTGGGTATTGGGTATTGGGTATTGGGTATTGGGTATTGGGTATTGGGTATTGGACATTGGACTTTGGATATTGGGTATTGGACATTAGCTAACAGCCAACAGCCAATAGCCAACAGCCAACAGCCAATTGCTAACAGCCAACTGCCAATAGCCAACTGCCAATTGCTAACAGCCAACAGCCAACTGCCAATAGCCAACTGCCAATTGCTAACAGCCAACAGCCAACCACCAACAACCAACAACCAACAACCAACAACCAAAATGGACCAACAGGAAGAATTCACCAGAAAAACAATGGAAATCTTCACGCGCTATGGCATTAAAAGCGTGACGATGGACGACTTATCCAGGGAGCTGGGAGTTTCAAAGAAAACGCTCTACCAGTTTTTCCATGACAAGGAAGATGTGGTTCGTAAGGTGGTGACCGGGATGATAGACGGACAAAAGTGTGGAATCGACGAGATGCTGGAGCAGCAGGGAATGAACGCAATTGATCATTTGCTGAACATGAGCAGGTTTATCGCCAACCATTTAAAGACCGTCAATCCCGCAATGACCTATGACCTGCAGAAATATTATCCGGCTGTCTGGGAGGAAATGGTGGATTTTAAACGGGAAAACATTTTCAAATACATCATGGACAATATCCGGCAGGGCATTGCTGAGGGCCTTTACAGGGACGACATAAATTACGAGATCATTGCCAAAGCCTATGTAAGTCGCCTGGAAATGTATTCCAGGGGCGAGATGCAAGACCTGGAGAAGTTCTCCTTTGATGAAATATTCAATACCCTGTTCATTTACCATGTCAGAGGAATATCCAATAACAAGGGTCTTAAACACCTTGATGGGGTGATCGACGAAATGACAACAAGCTAAAGCCAAGCCCGATGCCGGTGTGGAAGCATTAAAAACAATGCAAATGCGAATCACTAATTTACAATCCCAATTACCGAAGAAATGGCTGGTGGCAATCAGCATGTGGATGATTTTCACCCCTGCAATCTTCGCCCAAAACGAGCCCCTTTCACTCAGCCTGAAGGAGGCAAGGCTGGCCGCCATTGAAAACAACAGGCAGATCCAAACGGCAGAACTGGATATTGAGATTGCCGAAAAACAGATATGGGAAATCACGGCCGGGGGACTCCCTCAGGTTAGTGCATCACTGGGATACCAGTATTATTTTGAATTGCCCACCTCCCTGATACCTTCGGAATTCTTTGGTGGACAGCCCGGGGATTTCACGGAGATCCAATTTGGAACAAAACAGAATCTGACGGCATCGGCTACCATCAACCAGCTGATATTTAGCGGGGAGTATATTGTCGGACTCCGATCGGCAAGGATATACCGGGAGCTGGCCAGCCAGAACCGCAATCGGACCGCACTGGAGGTAAAAACCATGGTAACGGAAACGTATTTCCTTGCCTTGCTTTCCATTGAAAACCTGGATGTTGTTCGCAAAAACCTGGAGAATATCCGGCAAACCCTTTTTGAAACCACCAAAATACTGGAAGCCGGGTTTACAGACCCGATCAATGTGGACCAGTTAAAGCTAACAGTTAGTAACCTGGAATACCAGGTATCCAACCTGGAAAGGCAGAAGACTCTTGCATTGAGCCTTTTAAAGTTCCAGGCCGGACTTCCGGTCGGACTTGCCATCGAGCTGACGGATAATCTGCCAGACCTGCTAGCGGATTTTTCAGCGGATGTTGCACTGAGTGCCGGATTTGACCTGGAGGCACATATTGATATGCGCATCATGCAGTCGCAGGAGGATTTCAGCACCATGGTCCTTCGCAGGGAACAAAGCTTTTTCCTTCCGAGTTTTTCTGCATTTTACACCCGGCAGGAGATGGCCATGCGCGATGGCTTCAATTTTCTGGACAGCGCCTATCCATGGTTTCCAACCAGCTATTTTGGAGTCAACCTGAATATCCCCGTTTTCTCAAGCGGATTGCGCAGGGCCAGGGTGCAACAGGCCCGCATCGAACTCGAAAAGGCCAGAATAGGAAAGGAAGAAACCAGGCAGGCGCTTCTGCTGCAGATGCAGCAGGCAAGGGCCGATCTGGAAACAGCCATGGAGCAGTACCTGAATCAGAAAGGCAACCTTGAACTGGCCAGGCGAATCCTGGAACGCACCACAAGCATGCACAGGGAGGGTTTGGCGAGCAGCCTGGAACTCACCCAGGCGAGTGACCAGTTACTGAGTACCCAGTCAAACTACCTGGGTGCAATGGCCAGCTTGCTCAATGCGCAAAACAGCCTGGAGAAGGCCCTGGGGCGGACAGAAAGAATTTTTGAATAAAAATCACCTTAAAACCTTGCAAATTAAATAAATATGAACTCCCTGAAAACATACCAACACCCAGCTTACCGGGGGCCAGGGTCCTCCCTCTCCCTCTCCCTTTCCCTGGTCCTGCTAATCGGACTGGCAATTGGGCTGCCTTCATGCAGCAGCCAGGCAGAAGAAGGTCCTGATGCCATCCGGACGCAAATTTCCCAGTACCAGGCAGAGATCAATGAGCTCACCATGAAGATCAATGAGCTGGACAGGCAACTTGAGGATATGGGTGAACAACCCAGAAGCCGTGCACGCTTGCCTGTGACGGTCATCGAAGTAGCCCCGTCAGACTTTGATCAGTATTTTAAAGCCTCTGCATCGGTTGAGGCTGTCCAGACCGCCATGATCAGTCCGGAAACAAACGGCCAGATAAAGGAGATCCTGGTGTCAAGAGGGCAGCGGGTCAGAAGCGGACAAGTGGTTGCCCGGCTGAATACCCAGGTCATGCAGAACAGCATGGAGGAGGTGAAAACCAGTCTGTCCCTGGCCAATACAGTGTACCAGCGCCAAAAGGGACTGTGGGATCAGCAAATTGGCAGCGAAATCCAGTACCTGGAGGCGCGGAATGCTGTGGAATCTTTGGAAACCAGGTTAAAGACACTTGAATCACAACTGAATATGGCTGTGATGCGTGCCCCTTTCAGCGGCATCGTGGACGAAATATTCCTGAAAGAAGGTGAACTGGCCATGCCGGGTTCAAGGGTTATGCACATCCTTAACCTCGAAAGCCTCTACATCAATGCGGATGTATCTGAGTCCCACATGGGAAGTATCCGCCAGGGAGATAAGGTCATTCTTCGTTTTCCTGCATTCCCGGAAGAGGATCTGCTGGTGCCCATTCACCGGGTGGGCCAGGTGATCAATCCTGACAACCGCACATTCAGGTTACAGCTCCTGATCGGGAATCCCGGGGAACGCTACAAGCCAAACATGATGGCCTCCCTGGGCATTGTCACCTTTACAAGCGCGGATGTGCTTTCCGTTCCATCCATCCTGATAAAACAGGATGTACAGGGGCATTACCTCTATACGGCCGACACCAGAAACGGCGACCTGGTTGCCCGCAAGGTCTATGTGGAAAGAGGTCCGGACGGGGAAGGCCAAACAATGATTACATCCGGTCTGAATCCGGGAGACCAGGTTATTCAGCGGGGCCACAACCTGGTGGCGGATGGAAGCCTGGTACAGATAGAAAACGATGAAAGCCCTTTGGCCCGGTAAGCCAATTAATACACAACCTTAATAATCCATCCGACGATGGCTGAAAACAACCAGAAGAGCGCACCATTCAGGGAGTTCAGATTAACCACCCTGGCCCTGAAAAACAAGCATACCATATTCATGGTCACCTTTCTGCTGGCCATGTTTGGCATACTTTCATACAGAACACTGCCCAAGGAATTGTTTCCCGATGTGGTAATCCCGACCATCATGGTCAAGACGATCTATCCGGGCAACCCACCCCTTGACATGGAGAACCTGATTACACGGCCGCTGGAAAACGAGATCAATACGATCACCGGGATCAAGGTGCTCAGGTCCACTTCCACACAGGACAATTCAGATATTTTTGTTGAATTCCAGACAGATGTGGATATCAGCGATGCACTGCAGGATGTCAAGGATGCCGTAGACCGGGTAAAGGCCGATCTGCCCTCCGACCTGCCGGCAGATCCCATGGTGATGGACATAGATTTTTCAGAGTTCCCGATCATCAATGTGAACCTGTCGGGAGAATTCTCCCTGAATGAGTTAAAACGCTTTGCAGACTACCTTGAGGAAGAGATAGAAAACATCGCGGAGATTTCAAAGGTAGAGGTCACCGGTATAGAGGAGAGGGAGGTGCAAATTCTGGCAGATCCCCTTAAACTGGAGGCCAACGAACTGAATTTCGACGACATCGAAAACGCCGTCAGGGCGGAGAATATTTCAATGGCCGGGGGTTCCCTCCGCTTTGAGGACAATACCCGCTGGGCCATTAGGACGGTAGGGGAATTCAGGGATGTCAGGGAGATCGGGGATATCATCGTAAAGTATGAGGACCAGCATATCGTTTACCTGCGGGATGTGGCTGTGGTCAGGGACACCTACGCAGATCCAATGAGTTACGCACGCCTGGATGATCAGCCGGTGGTATCCCTTCAGGTGGTTAAAAAGTCCGGGGAAAACCTGCTTTCCGCAACCAGCAAAATTTTTGACATACTGGACGATGCAAGGCGATCAGGAGTCCTCCCGCCGGACTTGAACGTGACCATCACCAACGACCAGTCGGAAGAGATCCGCAACCAGCTCACCAACCTGGAAAACAGTGTGATCATGGCCGTAATCCTGGTGATTGTTGTGCTGTTTTTGTTCCTCGGACTAAAGAATGCGCTATTTGTGGGAATTGCCATCCCCCTGTCTATGCTGATTTCATTTATGGTTTTCGGCATCGCAGGCATACAGATCAATATGATTGTACTGTTCTCCCTGATCCTCGCCCTGGGTCTGCTTGTGGACAATTCCATTGTGGCAGTGGACAATATATTCCGGTTTGCCGGGCAGGATTACAGTATTTTTGAAGCGGCACGCAGGGCCATCGGAGAAATTGCATGGCCAATCATTACATCCACCGCCACCACCCTCTCCGCCTTTATTCCCCTTGCATTCTGGGGAGGGATTGTGGGTGAATTCATGAAATACCTGCCACTAACCCTGATCATCGTTCTGACCTCCTCACTTTTTGTCGCCCTTGTGATCATACCGGTATTTTCCTATACCTTCTTCCGGAAAAAGCCGGTCGGGCAGAAAGCGGAGGAAGCGGCAATGACGAAAACCAGGGGCAAATCCCGTCGCAAGCTCATCATTGCTGCGGTCCTGATCCTTGGCGGGGGTTTATTCCACATTGCGGGATTCGTTATTGCCGGCAACCTGCTTTTGTTGGCTGGTTTACTTTTTGTAGTCGGACAATTTCTGCTGGGGAGACTGGCCATCCTATTCCGGGAAACAGTGCTGCCATTCAATGAGCGGCTTTATGAAAGGACACTCCGCTTTGCATTAAAAGGCAGGAACCCTTATAAATTCCTGGGGGGTACGATGCTTTTTCTTGTTCTGGCCCTGGCCTTTTTTGTCTGGAGAAGCCCCAATGTGCTTTTTTTTCCCGAGAATGATCCGCAGTTCATCAATATCCTTGTGGAAATGCCCATCGGCACAGACATTACCGAAACCGATGCCCGTATCAGGCAGGTGGAAGACCATGTGGAGGAGATCATCCGGCCTTATCGCCACATCGTGAAATCGGTGCTGACCAGTGTCGGACAGGGCGCGGTGGGGGAAATGGAATTCAGCGCCGGGGACACCCCGAACAAGGCCCGCATCACCGTAACTTTTATAGAGTTTGAGAACCGGGAAGGGATTAACACAAGCGATATCATGGCAAAGCTCAGCCGGGAGTTGATCGGTAATTATCCTGGGATGGAGTTCATGATCGAAAAAAACATGACAGGACCACCAGCGGGCCGCGCCATTAACCTGGAGGTAAGCGGCAGGGACCTGCCAAGGCTGGTCAGCCTGACAGACAGCATCCAACGTAAGATCGAATCCTCAGGCATCGAGGGCATTGAGGGACTATCAGCAGATATTGAGACCGATAATCCCGAAATCGTTGTGCATATTGACCGGGATGCCGCCCGCCGCTTCGGTGTCAGCACATACGCCATTGCCAATAATATCCGGACGGCATTGTTCGGGAAGGAAATCTCCACATTCAAGATTGGAGAAGAGGAATTCCCTATTCAGCTCAGGTTGCAGGAAGAATCCCGCTACAACCTTTCCACCCTGATGAACCAGCGCATTACTTTCAGAAGTCAGAGTTCCGGCAGACTGATGCAGGTTCCCATATCTGCAGTGGCCCGGGTGGAGTACAGCAAGACCTATGGTTCCATCAACCGCATCAACCTCGACAGGGTGATTACGCTAAGCTCAAATGTGCTGCCAGGGTACAATGCCAATAGAATCAACCAGCAGATCCGGGACCTGCTGGCCGATTTGGACCTGCCCGATGGCTATCGGTATAGTTTTACCGGGGAGCAACAGGAGCAGCAGGAGTCGATGGATTTTCTAGTCAGGGCGCTGCTGATTGCCGTGTCGCTAATCGGACTGATACTGGTGACCCAGTTCAACTCATTGCTTAAGCCTTTTATCATCATCGGCAGCGTTATCTTCAGCACTGCCGGAGTGTTTTTCGGCCTGGCACTGTTCAATATGGAGTTTGTGGTGATCATGACTGGAATCGGGATTGTAAGCCTTGCCGGTGTCGTGGTGAACAACGCCATCGTACTCATAGATTACACCGATTACCTGCACCTGCAAAGGAAAGCCGAACTGGGCATCCCTGAAGAGGAATACCTGGATCCCGAGGAGTCACTGGCTTGCATTCAGCTTGCCGGAGAAACCCGTTTCCGGCCTGTGATACTGACCGCGATCACCACGGTGCTTGGGCTGTTTCCGCTGGCAGTCGGACTAAACATCAACTTTGTGAGCCTGGTGACCAGCTTCAATCCGCAGATCTATTTCGGCGGAGACAATGCCGCCTTCTGGGGTCCGATGTCGTGGACGGTGATATTCGGACTGACGGTAGCGACATTTCTGACGCTTGTAATCGTTCCGTCCATGTACCAAATTATCCTGGCCACCAAACGTAAAACAAAGAGTTGGCTTGCGCAAATGATCAAGCAATAATCAATCCATGCTGCAGACGGGGAAATGACCGGAAAAATCTGAAATTTGGCGCCAGGGGCTTGGGAATTTTGTTTACTTTGGTACGCAACTAAATACACCATATCAGCCAGTCCGTTTTTCCACTAAAACATCCATTCTGCAATGAAGGCGCCAGACCTTACCAAGTACGGGATCCAGGAACCCAAAGAGGTTTTTTACAACCTTTCTTTCGATGAACTTTTCCGGCATGAGACAGACCCCGGCCTGGAAGGCCTCGAGAAGGGGTTCGTTACCAAGTCCGGCGCCGTGGCGGTAGACACCGGCATTTTCACCGGGCGTTCCCCAAAGGACAAATACATTGTGCGGGAAGATACCTCGACAGGAAACATATGGTGGGCTGACCCCCCCAGAAACCGTTCAGACAACAAGCCCATAAGTCCGGAGGTCTGGGAGGAACTGAAGAACACCACCCTGGATCAGTTCCACGGCAAAAAGCTCTATGTAATGGATGCGTTTTGCGGGGCCAACGAGAATTCCCGATTGAAGGTCCGTGTGGTAACAGAGGTGGCCTGGATGGCCCACTTTGTGAAAAACATGTTCATCAGGCCTTCGGAAGAGGAGCTCGAAGATTTTGAACCCGATTTTGTGCTGCTGAACGCCTGCAAGACCGTCAATGAACACTGGCACCGGCAAAACCTGAACTCCGATGTATATGTGGCTTTCAACCTTAAGGAGCGCTGCGCCGTGATCGGGGGGACCTGGTACGGTGGGGAGATAAAAAAAGGCTTTTTCTCGGTGATGAATTATTACCTGCCACTGCAGGGCATGGCTTCGATGCATTGCTCGGCCAATATGGGTAAGAACGGAGATACTGCCATCTTTTTTGGGCTTTCGGGTACAGGGAAAACCACCCTTTCGGCCGACCCGGAACGCTACCTGATTGGAGACGATGAGCATGGCTGGGATGACGATGGCGTCTTCAATTTTGAGGGCGGATGTTATGCCA
>SLNU01000191.1 GCA_007132865.1 Bacteroidales bacterium
CAGGTTTATTATTTTTCTTTCGTTCCATTTTATTATATTTTAAATTAATAATAAAAATCACATGATTAGTGATTTATTAATTATGCAGTCGCCGCATGTACGATACCGCATCTGCCGTTCTGATCACTACGAATTTGAGGCACTTGAATCGTGATCACTTTGAATTTGTTGACCATTCCACCTTCAGTTGTCCAGTGAATGTTCTGAATTCCAAACCCACGAACTAAGCGAACAACATCAGAAGTCATCTGCACCAACAAGCAATTATCATCAGCTAATGTATCAACGACTTTGATGCCCTGAATCCCTCCGATCTTCATGATCCTTTCACGGATCGTAGTTCCAGGTGTAGTAGCATCATAATCTTTATCAAGAACTGTTTCATACTTCGTTGGGATGTAGATCATCCACGGCCCATAATGAAAGTTGTTGATGCTTTCTTGTTTCCAAGACAAAACATCAGCAACAATATTCGCACCGGTTTTTGTAGAATCATCCCAAGCAGTTGTCAAAACAACCTGATTGCGATCACCGAAATTCACATAACTTTTGATTGTTCCTCCGCCAAAGCTGTAATCAGTATCAGTGAAAAGCATATTTTCAAGATACTCAGCGACTCTTCGAGCGGCACGTTCCGCAGATGTTGTATCTAACGGATTACCAAGACTACGCGATGCCTCAAGCACACGCAGATTGATCTCATAATCAACGTGAATTATCGGGATGGGCAAATACACAGACTTGAACACAGGACGATCTCCTTGAGTGCGTGTAACAGCATCCATCGAAAGATCAGCCTCCATCGCATCCCCAACAGTGTGATGTTCAAGCACTGTTGTTCCCATCGCATTCCCAAGATTATATGTAAGACCTTTATCGATCAAATCTTGAACACCGCCTAAACGGTACTCAGCAATCGGCAAAATAGCCTCATCAAGTGCGAGCCATTCTTCACGACGAAGAACACCAGAATATGCGTTCGCATGTAAATTGATGGGTACTTCACGATAACTTGATTCAAGTTTAGGATCTCCCTTCGTATATACAGTGGCGTACACGTTTCCGTCATCACCAAAATAAGGACGCATTAGCCCAACATTCAAACCGCCAGAACCATATACCCTTCCAGCAACCTCACCCTGCGCTTGTCCTTTTCCTAAAAAATCAACATTTATTTCAGCCATAATTATATCCTCCTTTCTTTTTTAAGTTTAGATTATGCGAATTTTGATTCGACCTCCTTCATATGCATCCGCAGATTCTTCATATCCATCAGCCGTACTGTGTGAAAAATCAACAGCTTCGAGAGCGATGCCGACAACATTCTGCCGATCAACCCAGGACATAGCGCTTTCTTCATCAAAAACTTTCAAAGCACCATTACCCGCAGATGCCAATAACGAACCTATCACAGCATTCTCGCCATGATCAAGTATCGCATATACTTCCTCACCACGCACCGCGACCCAACACTGAACCGGATCATTCTCTTCAAAAGCCTGTTCAATTGTTCTTCCACGAAGTTCATCCTCAAGTGCAAACATAGGAAGAACCGTGCCTGCATCAGATGCGTGTTTTTGTACCTTCCCAGCCGAATTCAATTCGATGAGATGTCCAGGACTTAATGCCGCTGCCGCTTGGTACTCAACATTAATATCCACGTACTTTTTTAACTTAATTGTGTTTTTAGCCATCGTTTTTACCTCCTTTCATTTTTGTTATTTTCTTCATTTTTATTTACCCGAAACCCCGGGGGCATTAATTTTCCACCTGACTTTGAAACTTTTTCAGTTGGCGTGATTTCACCATTAACGGAATAATCTACCGGTGCTTTCACACTTTTCGCAACATCTTCAAGCAGATCAAAATCAAGGTTGCGCAATTTCTCTTCAGTCCAAATTTCTTTGGCATGTGTGAGAATGTGTTTGATCAGATTTGATTTTTTATCGTTATAAAGTTTCTTCATAACTTTCATCATCTCTTGATCTTCAGGAGAAGCCTCAGCCAGCAATTCTTCATATGTTTTCATTTTTTCTGGCTCTTCTTTATTTACTTCTACAGCTTTCTCAACTTCTTTCTCTTCTTCGACTTCTCGTGGAAACATTTTATCAAGTTGCGATTCCTCAAGAGTCAAAAGATACTCGCGATCTTCTTCTGCCCAATGTGTCGCTTTGTTAGCGATCAACTGAACAACTTTTTCAAGACAGCAAGGACTCTTTTTTTCTTCCATTTTATCCTCCTTTTCTTTTTCGTTAGTATTAGCATTATTAACAACAGACTGTTCAGGTTTCCCTTTACGGCGAAACATATTAACCTGAACATAGTTTACTTCTCTTCGAACTTTGACAGGATCGCCAGAGAATTCAACTTTACTATCTACACTCTCGATATAGGATTGACGATACATCGAGGTTTCATTATTCTCACGAACTCGAACTCGATAAACAAAAAAATCATCATATACTTCTTCAAGAAAATGATAACGATTTTCATTATCTAACGAATCAAGTTTTCCTTGAATCTGCGACATCAATTCTTGATATCCTTGTTCATTAGCCATGATTGGAACGTACCCCTGTCGAGCGAGTTCCTTCATGACATTAACAGCATCTGTATTCATCTCATTTGCATTCAGTTTTAAAATTTGTAATTTATTTACCCGTACACCGCAACCATCCTGCCACGAACACGCACCTCGCTCACCGGGCAAAAGTGCTAAATGATCAGGGCGATGATTACGAGCAACCGCTATATAATGTTCACCGTTATACTCACCTGCGATAGGCTCGTCCTCGGTGAACACTCCAACACTCACCTCAAGTTGTCGTCCCTGCCTTATATACGACAAAGCTGTAGGTGAGATCGCAAGAAGTTTCTGTTCATCCAACCACGCTTCCGCTTTTAATTTTCGATCGCTCATATGTGCATTGAAAATCTGACCAACGGATCTTTCCAACTGAGCAGGACTGTTTGCTGAAACATAACGTCCGTTCTCTTGTGGATGTCCAATCGTAACCGGATGTCCATTCCATGTGTGTGCCATTCTGCCTAAATCTTCTGATGTATGCAGTAATGGCCCTGCACTTCCGCTGTGAACACCTTCTACCATCATAACAACCGGAACGACCAAATATTTCTTACCTTGGTAAGTCCTCGTCTGTATCTGATAATCAGCGGTAGTTGTTGAATGTGTTTGAATTTCCATTTTCAATCTTTTATCGGTTCATATGTATAATTACCTGTTTGTTCTTCATGAATCTTTGAATGATCATCATCACCGAACAAAATCTCATCAGGAACATCTTGATTAGGGAATGCAGGACAACGCAGCGTTTCTTGATCAAAATGTTTACAAGTAAAGCAAATTGGTTTCAAATGTAAAGTCATAATTGAATTTTTAAGATTTTAAGAATTTGATTTTTCCATGTGTAGAAAGAACTGATTCCTTTCGTGCCATGTACAAAATTAACATAATATTCATTCATCATATCTTCAGCGACTTCTGTGGCAAGTCCACGGGGTGTTGAAGATGTTAGATATTCAGCCCACGCTTCCGCAATCATTTCATGTTTCAAATGAACGGTGCGACCACCGGCAGTTGCACCATATTTACTTAAACGATCAGTAACGTGTTGAACACCTTTTGCATGTTCTCGATTAAAAACCATCATAAAATTACGTGTATTCTGAAAACCCAACAAAGCATCTACTTCATGTCCAAGTTCATGTGACATTATGAAACGAAAATCATCAGCACCCCTGGCCCACCATCCTGATCGATGATTATTCGCAACAATGCTGTTCATTGTATTAACATTACCACCGTAAACAGGATTCACATACACACCCGCATATTTATCAGGATTCCACACACCAGCACCTGACATTGATTGTGTTCCTCGTTTTGGCAAACTAAAAGCTACGACATCTTTTCCTACTCTTGGAACTTGATTATTCGCAAACTGCATTGCTTGTTTTTTTGCGTATTCAACTCCCATCAATTGTTCGATTTTTTTATAACGATCTGATTTTTGATAATACAAATAAGCATCATTTTTCAGTGCTTTAATCATTGCTGAGGAACTCCCATAACCATTCATTTTCACTTCGGGCATTATTTGTTTCATTTGAAACATCGTTTGATTCATTTGATTCGCAATATCTAAATCAAGTTTATCAAAATCAACAAAATCAACATCAAGATTCTTTTTCGCCCACTCGGCCGCCTCTTTGCGATTTTTAGCAGGATGAAACTCCGCTGTTTCAGGTATCTCCTCAATCGTATCTTCTTCCTGCAATATATCTTCATCTTCTTCTGCGACAGGAATTGAAATACAACGGCAATTTGGATGAACCGGTATTAAATTCTCAATTTCCTCAAGTGTGTAAATGCGTCCTTGCAAAGATGCACATTTTTCACATACATCTAAATCATCAGTCGTTACGAACTCCGCTTTTACTTTTACTCCTGCTACTGCCCAATTACGATACTCTTGAACCATGCCTTGATGGTGTGCGCGAATTACTTCTGTTCTTGCAATCATTTGTGCACGTCTACGGGCTGGAATGAATCTCCCTAATGTGTCTGTAATGCCAAGGTCACCTGATCGCGTACCTGTGATTACAGCATTCATTTTCCGTGCTAATAACTGTGGCCCGTCACCATTCATAATACCTGCTGAAAGTGTGCGACTAATTTGTGTACTCATCGTAGCAGTGACACCTTTCAACTCCTCAAATACGCGTGTGTACAAAACACCAACACGATCAATATGAAATGGTGTACTCATCGAGGCAGATATACCGCCTGTGCGGTCTAAACTTGGAACAGCAAGTCCGGCTCGTTTCATCTCATATCGTGAACGAATCACACCTCGTTTGTAGCTATCCTCAACATAGAGATTCGTCCATGGTTCTTCAATAGCTACACCTATTTGAGGTCGTTGCGAGAGTGTTAATAATTCACGATCCGTTAAATCTTCTAACCATTTCATAAAAGAATCAACTTTATCTTGTGATCGTGGAAAATCAAACGCACGACGTGCCAACATTACTTGCGGATCTTTTAAACCAAATACATCTAAATCAACTATCGCTTTTTTAATCTCACTGTTCAATTTATTAAATCGCTTGTTCATCTGAGAAACAAAGGCATTACGAAGCATAGTCGTACGAGTAGGATCATACCTATTTACACGTTGTGTTACTAACCGTGCTGATTTATAATTCATACGTTTAAATGCTTTCATTCTTCTTGATCTTCTTGTTCTTCTTCTTGCTGTTGTGCAATGCGCTCAATCATTGATTCATCTTTTATCAATGCATCTCGCATCTCTTCAATTAAATCTATTTCATCTTGCGATAAACCAAGGAAAAGTTCATAAAATGCCGCAGGCGGAATAACATATTCAGCATTTGGATTTGTTAAATACTCACGTAATGCTTGTGCTCGTGTCTTGCCTACTTCAGCTTTATCTTTATCACTGACAGAAAATAAATCTTGCCATAATACAGAGAATGTTTCATCAGGTGCTACAATGATTGATAACTCAACACACTTATTAATAAATGGACGAATGATTCCTTGTTCTGCGAATTCTTCTCGACGCTGTTGTATGAAAGTGTTCCAATGCTCGGTGTCTTGAGATGATGCTAATTCACCACGTTCAGAACCCGTCAACACACGTTTCGGAATTCCTGTTTCTGCGCTAATCATCATTATTTGAACATCGACATGATTACTTGGATCTTCGATTTGCGATTGCAATGCTTTTAATTCTACACCTTCAGCAGTGATTAATCGGCGCAGTGCGTGTTCATACTCCTCCCACTGCTCCTCTAACCGCTCTCGTTCTTGAACACCTAAAGAAAAATTCTCCGTATCAACGACACCTTGATAACCTGGTCGTGCTCCTTTCCAAAACATTTCAGCAGAACCACCGATTAACTTTTCAAGATCAATTAAACGATTATAAACGACTTCAAGTCTTGGTGTTCCTAAAATTTCACTATCAAGCTGTCCATCTACGACATGCATCAATCGTGAATGATGAACAAAAACCGGAGTAACTTTTGTACTATCGCCACCATTTAGCGTTAGTTTAATAACATATAATTCAGGTTGTCCGTATCTCTCATCTCGTGGATCTTCAACAAAAGAATGAATTTCTACGAGATCCTCACCAAACGGACGAACATACAATAATTCAGAACTTTTAATAACAGGTCGTCGTAAGTCCTCTAATTGTGATGCATCATTGAGGCCGAAAAACAGCACACCGAATCTTCCAAGACCAACAAGTTTATCAAGGCGGATAAATTTAGTTCGTAATTTTAATCGCTTCTCAAGTTCTTTCCATTGTTTCTCAAACTGTGTTTCTTTATCATCATCTGATTCAATGAGTATCAGGGGGCCTCTCCAGCAGTCCTTAATCGGACGATCAATAATAGCTTTAGCCATATCTTGACGTTTATACTGTTGCCAATAATCAGCATACCCTAATTCTCGTTTATAACCATAAAGTTTATATAGATCACGATCGCCTGAATATTGCATTCCCAACATTGACGCTAATCGCATCCGTGTGATTAATTCACTGTTTACTTGTGGTGTGTTGTTTTGTTTTTTCATAACATCAGAATATTGTTAATTTGCTTTCACGATCCGTTAGAGTTCGCATCTCACCTGCTTTTGAAACAATGACTTTTACAAAATAATTTCCACGTGATAATAATGTTGATTGTTCTTCTGTCAATTCACCATGATACACTTTATCACTTTGTGTTGATGATAAAGCAATAGTAATAACAGGATCATTGTCCGTAATACTTCTTTGCACATGCAACTTTTTCTCCCATTCATCGATATCAGGAATTTCTGTTGTCAACGTCACACGAAACTTCCAATTGTCATTTAATGCCAATCTTTTTACTAAGTTGTAATATGTTTGTTCCATGATTTAATAATTATTAAATGTCATATCTATTATTTCATCATCTTCTTTACTCATATGCACTGTTTCATCGTCTTGAACGTCTGTGATGTTTACACTTCGTTGCCACTCCTCTGTTTGAACCAAATTACACTCGAAATGCTGTGTTTCATTACTCAGAGACGATTCAACAGTTAATTTGACAGCAACACTACTACTAAATATCTGTGATGCATTAGAGGCCGTTATTTCCGCTAAAATTTCAGCCGTCTGGTTAATTGAAAGAACTTGTGTTGCATTTGTAAGATCAATTTGCACATCTCGTTGCTCAACATCTGCATCAGCATTAAATGATTGTGCTGTGTTTGTGATCTCAGCACTCGTCACAATGTGAACAGCGGTTTCTGCATCAAATTGTTGCGATGTATTAATGATGCCTGATTCTACGCTGATTTCTACAGTTGCTTGTGAATTAAACGCCTGAACGGTGTTTGATATTGTAGCAGTATTCGTTACTTCAACATTAGTTTCACTCGCAAATGTCTGTTGATCATTACTTAACTCTGTTTCTATTGTTGACTCTTGAACAGAAGATTCAGCGGCAAATGTCTGTTGTTCATTTGTGATCGTGCTTTCAAGAGATGCTTCTGCTGTAGATTCCGCAGCAAAGCTTTGATCACTATTCTCTAAATTCGCCATGATTTGCGAACCCTCGAGTAATGAACCATTAAATACCTGCCCTGTATTCGTAAGTGCAGATTGCACACTGACTTCATTTGTAATAGTGCTTTCAAAAGATTGCACTCCATTCGTAAGTGCAGATTGCACACTGACTTCATTTGTACTTTCAGAAGTGAAAGACTGACCAGCATTTGTAAGATTTGCAGTTACAGAACTAACAGGTGTTTCTAATAGTGATGCATTAAATAACTGACCAGTGTTTACAAGATTACTTTCAGCACTGACTTCATTTGTACTTTCAGAAGTGAATGACTGTACTGTATTTGTAAGAGTGCTTTCAACATTGACTTCATTTGTGCTTTCAGAAGTGAATGACTGACCAGTGTTTACAAGATTACTTTCAGCACTGAC
>SLNU01000201.1 GCA_007132865.1 Bacteroidales bacterium
CATCCGACAATTCATCCCATAAAACGTAATCAGGGGTCAATATACCATGTTCACGAAGTACCTTTTTTGACATCAACTTGTTGGATGTTTGATAAATGGCTTCAGACGGGCATCCGGTAAAAGGAAGGTTCATGGCCTCAAACAGGGCAGGTCCGACATGCACAAGCCTGCCGCTGTCGGCCAGGGTTTCCACCAGGTTCACCACAAGGTCCGGTTTCCCGAATCTATCCAGCCGGAAAGGCGCGGTTTCAACCTGGTAACCGAGCGCGGCCAAACCGCTGCGAAAATAAGCCGCCTGATCCAGCACATCCAGTTCATCGGGGCCTGCCCCGGCGGTCAGGGGACTGTGAAGAATCAGCGCAAACGGCTTGGGTCGGGCATCTGGCGGGTGGGTTGTTTCCGGCAAGCTGGAACTGTCCTTTATGCTTTCCCCTATGCCCAGCCTGATAAGCGCTTCCCTGAGGATCGTCCAGATCAGGTCATTAAAGCCGATGCCCGCAAGTCCGGCAAGTATGGGCAGGTCGCTGTGCTGCGGGTTCAACCCGGGCAGGGGATTGACCTCCATAAAATTCGGGACGCCATTTTCATCCAGCCTGAGGTCCACCCTGCCTCCATCCACACAGCCCAGGCCTGTCCAGCAATCCAGCGCCAGCTGTTCGCATGCCTTGTAAGCTTCCTTCTCGGGGACCTGGTAAGTGATGAACTCTTCATACCGGGCCTTGTTCTCCAGAGAGTAGATCCCGGTTTGCTCGTTATCCCGGTAAAGGACTTCCATCATGCCGATAACCTTTGCCCGCGGCCCGCTCCCTACGATACCCACCGTGATCTCACGTCCCGGCAAAAAACGCTCCACCAGCACCGGCTGCCTGAATTTTTCCAACCTTTGGATACACGCCTCATGCAATTGCTCATGGTTCCACACTTTTGAATCTGCACCTATCCCTTTTCCGGTTCCTTCAGCAACCGGCTTCACAAAAAGCGGAAAAGGCAATTCGATTTTTGAGATGTCTTCCGGCCGTTCAACCAGGGCAAAGGCTGCAGTTGGGACACCAAGGTCACGCACCACCCTTTTTGCCAGACCCTTGTGTAAAGTCAGGGCCATGACCAGGGCATCTGCAAATACGTAAGGGATTCCGTAAACATCCAGTATGGCCGGGACCCGGGCCTCCCGCGAAATACCGGAGGTCCCTTCACAGATATTAAAAACCAGGTCCCAGCGCTCACCCTTTCCGAGTCGATCGAGCAGGGACCTTACATGCCCGATTCGCACTACCTCGTGGCCCAGGGCTTGCAATGCATGTGAGATGCCGTCTATGGTTTCCGGTTCATCAAACTCAGCGGCCTCCTCGGGGCTAAAGCCCATGTCCAGGTATTCCTTTTTAAGGTCGTATGTAAATCCGATTATCATTTTAAATCTTTAACAAGCTGTTTCATATATTCCCTGGACAAAACTTCTGGCATGCTGACCGATCGAACGTGTGAGATAACCACCTTCCTGCACCACTAGCATTGGCAGGCGCATGCTGCCGATCATCTTTCCGGCCTTTTCGAAGTCCTTTGCAGTAAATCCGAATGACCCGGTGGGATCCCCCTTTGCGGTATCCAGTCCGAACGAAACCACCAAAAAAGCTGGTTTGAAGCCTTCAACCAGGTGGAGTGCCTCTGAAAGTACTTTTCTGTATGCCGTCGGATTGGTATCCGGGGAAAGCGGGAAATTGTGGTTGTATCCCAGTCCGTCCCCTTCACCCTTCTCATTCCGGAACCCGCAAAAATAAGGGTAGGTATCCGAAGGATGACCATGTAAACTGATTGTCAGCACATCCCTGTTGCGGTAAAAAATATCCTGCTGCCCGTTTCCGTGGTGGTAGTCGATGTCCAGGATGGCTACCTTGCCATACTGTGACAGATACCTGGCGGCGATCGCGGCAGAATTCAGGTAACAAAAGCCTCCGTAAACCCTGGTTTCGGCATGGTGACCAGGTGGCCTGACGAGGGCATAGGCACAGGGATAACCGTCAAGCAACTGCCCGGCTCCGGTCAATGCGCAATCCACTGCACTTCTGGCCGCATCCCAGACATTGCGGTGGATTGGTGTAAATGTATCTATGCAATAGTATCCTGCCAGAAGTCCAAGGTCAGCCGGTTTCCTTTCTGCATTGCGGATCGGAAACACATAGGGATAAACCGATTTCCCCTCTGGTGTTGCCAGGCATGCAGCCTTCAGGTAATCCACCAGTCCGGCATCGTGCACCTGGCGGATATGCTTCTCAGGAAAGGCAATTGCGGGGATGGACTTCACTGCGGAAAACCCTTCAAATGCATCCAGAATGGCCCGTATACGCACCGGCGACTCCACATAGCCCCTTTCCCGTACATGGTGTATGACATGTTTATTGTTATAGATCAGCAGAACAGGCTTTCTGCAGCCCTTGCCTGCAATTTCTGCAGCCGGCCGCCGCCGTAAATAGCGAAAAGGCCTCAGACTGACCGGATCATCACTGAAAGATTCCAGCACTGTCCGGATATAGGATTCCGGACAATACTCCCCGTATTTTCGCCTCAGAATGGCTTCACAAACCGCCCTTGCCTGTTGCAGGGAAGGCGTTTGCTCCTTGTCAAGGGTGTCGATCATCAGAAAAGGCGGGCAGGTCTCCCCTTCCTTCACAGGGGTTTCGTAGCGGGTATTGATCAGCGGCCTGACTCCGAAGCGTTCCCAGAACTTCAGCCTGGCCTTGTTTTCCAACAGTATGGCCCGATCGGGACAAAGGCCGGGCTCATCGGGAAGGCTTTCCATATAGATTCCCGAAGCCTTCAGCAGTTTTGCCTCTTCCCGGCAGCGCTCGTAAAGGGCACTGCCTGTGCCTGAGGGCACCGGCTCACGGCGGGTGGCGATGAAATCCAGAAAACAAAAATGCAGGTCAGGCGCATGCATTAGCAAGGCGAACCCCCTGACTCTGCCACGTATATTCTCTGCCACAAACAAGATGCTCCGGAACCGGAATTTCAAAGGGTCCTGCAGTTGCATGGAAACAGCCTGGATCTGCTCTTCCCGGAGGGATGAGAATTGGGAGCGCATTATTTCCTTGACCTGGTCTACGGCCATGCGGTTCATCGGAAACAAATCATCGCTAATCTTGCGGATCCTGAACATGCTTGTATTGGATTTGCGTGTATCGCCTGGCAGGCGACTGAAAGGCCTGACTATTCATCAGCAGTGTCCGGATAAGAAAACATCTTTCCTTCATAGTTCCGGAGCAAGATGTCGCTGCCTTGCCTTCCCTGGAAATAATCTGGCAAGAGGGGGATTTTCCCGCCACCGCCCGGGGAATCAATGACATACTGGGGAACGGCATACCCGCTGGTATGTCCGCGAAGCCCGTCCATGATCTCAAGACCCTTTTTTACGCTTGTCCGGAAATGGGCCGAACCCAGCACCGGATCACACTGATAGAGGTAGTATGGCCTGACGCGCATCTTCAACAGTCCCTGAAATAGCTTCCGCATCACCGCCACATTGTCGTTCACCCCTTTCAGAAGTACCGTCTGGCTGCCCAGCGGAATGCCTGCATCAGCAAGCATATTGCAGGCCCTGCTCACTTCCGGAGTAAGTTCGTCGGGATGGGTGAAGTGGATGCTAATAAACAGGGGGTGAACCCTGCGCAGTATCGAAATCAGTGATTTGGTGATTCGTTGCGGCAACACCACCGGAACCTTGGTTCCGATCCGAATGATTTCCACATGGGGGATGGCCCGAAGCGCAGCGAGCAGATACTCTATCTGGCTGTCAGCCATGGTCAGCGCATCCCCGCCTGAAATCAGCACATCCCGCACTTCCCGATGGTCTTTTATATAATCCAGGGCAGGCTGCCAGGCGTCCCTGCCCATATGACACTTGTTACTGGCTACCATATGGGAACGGGTACAGTAGCGGCAATAGGTGGCACAAAATCCGGTAACAAGGAATAGCACCCTGTCTGGGTAACGGTGCACCAAATTGGGAACCGGACTGTGCCCATCCTCAGACAAAGGGTCTGAGGCCTCTCCAGGTCCCCTGATGAATTCGTCCAAAACCGGAACCACGGTCCTCCGCAACGCCTGCCTGCTGTCAACCGGGTCCAGCAGGCTGGCATAATAGGGTGTAATCCGCAGCGGCAGACTGTCATTGAACCCCGGCCGGGGGCGGATTTCGCTTTCCCCCGGGCAGATCACTTCTGAAAGTTGTGACAACCTTGTATAGCTGTTTCTCAACTGCCATTGCCAACTGTTCCACTCTTTTTCAGAAACGCCTGGGAAAAAACGGTGAAGGAATCTGCGTGAACGGTCCGAAAGAACCGCTGCATCTGTGGTGGTGTTTGTTTTGGGCCCTGAAAAGGGCTGAATACCCGGAGGTTCTTCAGCATCATTGGCCACGGGAGCGTCCTTGCCATTGGCAATCGTTGCCCCCACTTTAAGCTCGGAAGCTTTCATCTGATCATAAGGAAATTAAATCCGTCAGATGGAACGCCGTTTGATCGGGCATTTGCATAACACATGCTTATGGTCAGCGGCGTTTCAGTGAGAAAGATGTAATGAGCGTTTTATGTGAATTTACAGGTTTAACAAAGCATTGGTTTCTTCCGCAAAAATAAGATTAAAATCAATCCAGATAACAATCTGATAAAAATATTTATCTTCCTGTTTATCAGGTATATATATCCCGTAAACCACAAAATATCAGAGAATGACTGCATTTTCTGACGAGCGGTTATAAAATGCCCCGACAGCCGTCTGCAAAGATTGGAAAATTCCATTATTTTTGATAAAAAAAACATGGTGATCGTCGGGATTACGGGCACCCTGGGTGCCGGCAAGGGTACGGTTGTGGATTACCTGGTCAAAAAAAAAGACTTTATTCATTTTTCGGTGAGGGGCTACCTGAGCGGGGTGCTTGAGCGCCGGGGCATGCCGGTAAACCGCGACACCCTGACCGCGGTTGCCAACGAGCTGAGGGCCAAACACGGACCGGCCCATATCATTGAGCAATTGTACGAACAGGCCAGTGAAAATGGCCAGGCATGCGTCATTGAGAGCATCCGGAGCCCGGGCGAAATTGCCTCCTTGAGGGCAAAGCAGGGGTTTGTGCTGCTGGCCGTGGATGCCGATGCCCGTATCAGATACAACCGCATCCGGAAGCGGAATTCGGAGACAGACAATGTATCCTTTACGACTTTTCTTCAAAACGAGGAAAGAGAAATGCATTCTGATGACCCCAGCAAGCAAAACCTGGCAGAATGCATTCGACAGGCAGATCACCTGATCAACAACGGTGGCAACCGGGAGGACCTTGGCGTGCAGATCGAATGCTTTTACCGTAAGTTCGTAAGGCCACAAAAATTGAAACCGCGATAATCTTAACCAAAGCGCATCAACCAATGGAACCATCCAAATACCAACGTCCCAGCTGGGACGAGTACTTCATGGAGATCGCCCATACAGTCAGCAAACGCGCCACCTGTGACCGGGGGCGCAGCGGCTGCGTCATCGCCAGAGACAGACAGATACTGGTTACCGGATACGTTGGCTCACCGAAGGGACTGCCGCATTGCGACGATGCAGGCCACCACATGAAAAAGATGCTGCATGAGGACGGGCACACCAGCATGCATTGCGTCAGGACCGTCCATGCAGAGCAAAACGCCATTTGCCAGGCGGCCCGACTGGGGATCTCCATTGAAGGTGCCACGCTTTACTGCCGGATGACCCCTTGCCGCGTTTGCGCCATGCTGATCATCAATTGCGGCATCACCAGAGTGGTTTGCGAAAAGAAATACCATTCAGGAGAAGAGTCGGAAAGGCTTTTTCAGGAAGCCGGGGTCACCATTGAATACTTCTCGGAAGAAACGGTCAGGTACGAAAACCAATAAAAAAAACCGGGACAACGAAGGGCTGTCATCCCGGTTCACGCTTAAGTTCGCAGTGCGGCACTGCAGGTTTTTCTATTCTTATTCCGTAAAGATCCCGACGGAATGGGTTCCGTCAGACTTCACAAAACCTCTGAACATTGCCGTGGTGTTGAAAGGCATGGATACATTCCCATCCTTGTCGACCGCAATCACCCCGCCATTGGCTCCGATATCCTTCAGGGTCTGGTTAATCAGTTCTTCTGAGGCGTTCTGCAGGCTGACCCCCTTATACATCATCATGGCAGAGATTTCATGGGCCACCACATAACGGATAAAGAACTCCCCGTGGCCGGTGGCCGACACCGCACAGGTCGCGTTGTGCGCGTAGGTGCCCGCTCCGATTACCGGGACATCCCCCACACGTCCGTAACGCTTGCCCGTCATCCCGCCCGTGGAGGTGGCAGCGGCCAGGTTCCCGTGCATGTCGAGGGCAACGGCACCGACCGTACCCATTTTGTCATTCACATCCAGCGCGCCCCGGGTTTGCTGCCGCCTAAGGTGCTCGCGATACTGCTCCCACCGGCGCTGATCAAAGAACCAGGAAGGGTCTACCACATCCAGGCCCTGCTCATACCCGAACTGCTCGGCACCCTTTCCGACCAGCATCACATGGGGGGAGTTTTCCATCACTTTTCGGGCCGCTGAAATGGGGTTCCTAAGCGTGGTAATCCCTGCCACGGCACCGGCATCCAATGTGGCACCGCACATGATCGCAGCGTCCAGCTCATTGGTGCCTTCGGCCGTAAAAACCGCACCCCGCCCTGCATTGAACAGGGGGGAATCCTCCAGTATGCGCACAGCGGCTTCAACCGCATCCAGACTGGACCCTCCGTTCTTAAGAATGGCTTCCCCGGCATCCAGCGCTTCCCGGAGCTTTTCATGGTATTCGACTTCCCTTTCCGGGCTAACGCTCTCCCTGGCCACATTCCCGGCACCGCCGTGAATTGCCAATGAATAGGACCCCTGTGAAAAAGCAGGGCAGCAGATCCCCGCGACGAACAATGCAAAAACGAATAATTTCTTCATACGCTTCATTCAAATGGATTTTATGGATTATTGGGTTGAGCTGTATTCGTCGTTCAGCCTCAGAATGATCTCCTCGGTGATGTCATGTCCGGGATGGGCGAACAAGATGCCCCCTCCCGGAGTGTGGTTGAGGATAAAATCGAAATCTGCTTCCCGGTTATAGCGCTCCAGGAAGTCGGAGATCTTTTCAAACAGCTCAAGATTCATCTCGTATTCTTTTACTGCCAGCCTTTCCCGGTAGGTGTCGCTTGACTGGATAAGCTCCTGCTGCATCAGCATGAGCTCCTGTTCCCGGACCTGGGCCTGGTCCATGCTGATCGTGCCAGACTGAATGTTCTGCTGAAAGCGTTCCACTTCAGTCTGAAAAGTACGCTGCCGCCTTTCCAGGTCGTTTTCCAGGCGACGCTGCTCCCCGTCGAATTCATCACGCATTTTTATGGCCAGGTCATAGGCTTCCATAAGTCGTTCCGCACGGATGTAGGCAATGGAAGCGCCGGCTTCGGACAGCCTCTCCCGGATCTCAGTCAGCTGGTCCTCCTGTTGTTCGGTCTCCTCCCCCTTTTGCAAAAAAAACAGTGCATAAATCACGACCAATCCGACAAATAAAAGCAGATTCACAATGGTCGTGAACGGGATCTTGCCGGATTTGCCGGATGGTACGTTTGCAGCCCGCTCCCCGGCAGCCTGCTGGTTGGATTCATTCATCATAAAAAAAGGTTTAAAAAAAAGCTTAGGATTAGTTGCCCATTTCAGAAAGGAAGCGGATGCGCATCAACCGAATCTCCTCCTCGGTAAAATCGTCCTCCCCCAGTTCCTGCAGGGCATGCGTGTAAGAATCAGTTTCAGCTGTTTTGAAATAATCGAAGATCTCCTCCTGCTTGTCGGGCTCAACCACCTGGTTAATATAATACCGGATATCAATCTTGGTCCCGGCAGCCACGATGCTTTCGATCTCGGTAA
>SLNU01000313.1 GCA_007132865.1 Bacteroidales bacterium
TCAGGGATTGAACACTTTTTCAGACATGGCGGTGCCGGACCTGCAGCTAGGCATGTGGTATTACCAGGTGGAGGCCTTTATCCGCGATGCAGGATGCGAAAATCCGTCTTATGCCAGCGAGGCCGTATCGTCCCTTTTTCTGTCAGGTGAGGTTGTCACCCAGACTGCCGATCAGTTGGAGGTTTCGCTTTCATGGGTGCAGGATCCGGGCTGGGATGATTTTCAACTACAAAGGAAGCTTCCTGAAGATAATGACTGGGAGAATTTAGGTGCCCAATTCTACGATTTGCCTGGTTATTTAACAGACGATCTTTCCCTCCTGTTGGAAACTCTTGCCGGCGAAGTGCGCTACCGTGTCATTGGCAGCAAGGGCGGCGAACAGGTCCGCTCCAATGAATACCTGGTGGTGGTAGAACCCAGGATTGAAATTCCCAATGTGTTCAGCCCGTCAGCCGTTCAAACTGATAACAGGGTTTTTAAACCTGATTTTATGGGGCTTTCACCATTATCGATGCGTCTGCGAATTTACAACCGCTGGGGCCAGGAGGTCTACACGATTACAGACCCTGAAGTTGGCTGGTCGGGTTGGGACGGCACCCTGTCAGATGGCGGGGAAGCGCCTGCAGGCATGTATGCCTATACCCTGGATTACCAGTTTCCGGGCTCCCCGGCTGCTGAGAAAAGGGGAACGTTCCTGCTTCTCCGGTGACATGCCCGCAGTGTCAATCCCCCTGCATTTAGTATTTTTTAAAAGACATTCTGCTGCATTTTTCATACTTTTGCAGATTAATCAATAACCAGGTTGCCATGCTGAATTTGTCTGAAAAGTTTACCGGAGAAGGACTAACATATGATGATGTGTTGCTGCTCCCCGCCTATTCCGAAGTGCTCCCCAGGGATGTGGATGTCAGCACGCAGTTCTCAAGAAAGATCAGGATTCGCATTCCTATCGTTTCGGCGGCCATGGATACTGTTACTGAATCCCGCATGGCCATTTCCATGGCCCAGGAAGGAGGGATCGGGGTGCTCCACAAGAACATGAGCATCGAAGAACAGGCCATCAAGGTCCGAAAGGTAAAGCGTTCGGAGAACGGCATGATCATTGACCCGGTGACCCTGCATGACAACGCGGTGATCGGGGATGCCCTGCAAATTATGAAAGAGTTCAAGATCGGTGGCATTCCTGTGGTCAATGACGACAATCGCCTGGTCGGTATCATCACGAACAGGGATCTGCGTTTTGAAAAGGACCTGAGCAAGCCGGTCAGGGATGTGATGACCAGTGAAAAATTAATCACCACCACCGAATTCATCGATTTTGAAGACGCGGAAGAGATCCTGCAGGAACATAAGATAGAAAAGCTTCCGGTGGTGGATGCCGATTATCGGCTTGTCGGATTGATTACGTACCGGGATATCATTAAGATAAAGGAACGTCCCAATGCCTGCAAAGACCATCGTGGAAGGCTGCGTGTTGCTGCTGCGGTCGGTGTCGCCCGGGATACACTGGAAAGGGTCCAGGCCCTGGTGGATGCCGGGGTGGATGCCATTGTGATCGACACGGCCCACGGACATTCCAAAGGGGTGTTGGACATGGCCCGCAGTGTCAAGCAGAGATTCCAAGAGGTGGAGCTGGTGGTCGGGAACATCGCCACGGCGGATGCCGCAAGGGACCTGGTTGATGCAGGTGCCGACGGCATCAAGGTCGGAATCGGACCTGGCAGCATATGTACCACAAGGATAATTGCAGGTGTGGGGGTACCCCAGCTTACTGCGATCTTTTCGGTTGCGAAAGCCCTGGAGGGAAGCGGGATTCCTGTGATTGCCGACGGGGGAATCCGTTATACCGGGGACATTGTGAAGGCCATCGCTGCAGGTGCTTCCTCGATTATGGCGGGATCCCTTTTTGCCGGGGTGGAAGAGTCCCCCGGTGAAACCATCATTTTTGAAGGACGGAAATTCAAGTCCTACCGCGGGATGGGGTCCATTGAGGCCATGGCGCAGGGGTCCAAGGACCGCTACTTCCAGGATGTGGAAGACGATGTTAAAAAACTGGTCCCGGAAGGGATCGTGGGGCGCGTGCCCTATAAGGGAAGCCTATCGGAGGTAATCCACCAGATGGTTGGTGGCCTTCGTGCCGGCATGGGCTATTGCGGTGCCGGAACGATCTCCGAACTGCATAAGGCAAAGTTTACCAGGATCACAAGTGCCGGGGTGCGGGAAAGCCATGTACATGATGTCACAATTACCCGTGAGGCACCAAACTACAGCCGTTAAAGTCCGGCTATATGGTAAGTAATTCAAACTGAATAGGATGAAAAAAATTGTTTATTCATTGGTTTTGCTGCTTGTGGTCTCTTGGGTCCCCGCAAAAGGGAAAACCGGCAGCGACCCCGTCCTGCTTAGGGTAGGCGACAGGGAGATCACCCGTTCAGCCTTTGAGGCAGCCTATCTGAAGAACAATGTAGAGATGCAGGTTGCCGATCCCAAGACCGTGGAGGAATACCTGGAGCTGTATATCGACTTCAACTTGAAGGTCGTTGAAGCCATGGCCCGTGGTCTGGATACCCTGGAAAGTTTCAGGGATGAGCTGAAAAATTACAGAAATCAGCTGGCAAGACCCTATTTTCGGGACGATAAGCTCACCGAACAACTGGTTCGCGAGGCCCATGAGCGCATGATGTACGATACCAGGGCCTCACATATCCTTATTTCTGTGGATGAACACGCCCTGCCATCCGATACGCTGGACGCTTATAACCGGCTAATGGAACTTAGAAAGCGGCATCTTGAAGGAGAGGATTTTGCCTCCCTGGCCGAAGCGTATTCTGATGACCTTTCTGCAAGGGATACCCCTGCCTCAGGCAATGCGCCTGCTAGAACGGGCAATAAAGGGGAACTGCCTTACTTTACTGCTTTTAATATGGTGTATCCTTTTGAATCCGCTGCTTACAACACCCCGGTGGGAGAGGTGTCCATGCCCGTTAGAACCCGTTTTGGCTACCACCTGATAAAGGTGATTAACCGCTTGCCGGCAATGGGAACTGCGCGGGTGGCACATATTATGATTATGACGCCCCAGGGGTCGGATGAGGAAATGCTGGAAGCCGCACGGGAAAAGATCCACCAGGTGCATGAGAAACTGCTTTCAGGAGAGGAATTCGAAACGCTGGCGAGGCAATATTCGGAGGATCAGTCCTCTGCTGCAAGGGGAGGGGAGATGGCCCCGTTCCAGTCGAACCGGATGGTCCCGGAATTCATTGAGGCCATCGCACGGCTCGAAAACCCGGGAGATATTTCGCCCCCGGTCCGGTCGCAATATGGCTGGCATATCATCAGGTTACTTGAACGCATTCCTCCCGGGTCGTTCGAAGACCTGCATGACGAGCTTTCCACCAGGGTTTCCCGCGATACAAGGGGACAGCTAAGCCAGGATGCAGTGATCAGGCGATTAAAGGAAGATTATGGGTTCGGTGAGGACCTGCAGGCGCTTCATGCTTTTTATGGGTTTGTGGACGAACAATTCTTCACATCTGAAAAACCGGATGAGCGCCTGACTGAACCCGGGGAACCATTGTTTTGGTTTGGATCCAGGACCGTTTACCAGAAAGACTTTGCCCGCTACCTCAGGAAAAACCATTCCCCTCGAATACAGATGAACTACCGGACCATAGTGAATGAAAACTATTCCAGGTTTGTTGCCGAAAGCCTGATCGCTTATGAAGATCAATTCCTTGAAACCAAATATCCGGAATTTGAGGCGGTGATGCAGGAATACCACGACGGAATCCTGTTGTTTGAGATCACTGATCAGATGGTCTGGTCTCAGGCCGTGAAAGACACGGCAGGCATGGATGCCTTTTTTGAAGAGAACCGGGAACGATATGTTTGGGAGGAGCGACTGCATGCCACGGTTTATACCGCTACAGATGATGAAACTGCACGCAAGGCCCGGGAGTTGATTACCGCGATGGCCAGCCGGGACGATTTGGAAGAGCAGGTGATGAATGCAATTAATGATGGCAGTGACAAGCACATCACCAGCAGGGAACAAAAGCTTCAGCAGGGAGATCACCTGCTTACCGCTCAGGTGGACTGGGCTCCCGGCGTTTACGGACCATTGACGCTCAACAATCAGATTTTGCTGGTGCATGTGCATGGGGTCCTGCCTCCCCGTCCAAAGGAGAAAAATGAGGTGCGTGGACTGCTGATTGCTGATTTTCAAAACCATCTGGAAAGAATGTGGGTGAAAGAACTTAGAAATAAATATGAGGTGATTGTGGACAGGGAAGTCCTGCAGTCCTTACAGATTTCAAATTAGAGGGACGATGATCAGGAAAACATGGGTATCAATCTGCCGGCAGATCAGGCCTGTATTCAGGACTGTTCTGCCGTGGTTGTTTGTCGGACTGGTGGTCATGCAATCGGGATGCAGGCAAGAGGAACCACGTGCCGCCGATGATCTGCTGCTGGCCAGTGTCTATTCAGGCAGGCTGTATGCATCAGATATCTCTGGCATTGTTCCCAAGGGATCCCTGCCGGAAGACAGCGTACGAATTTTGAAGCGGTATGTGGACAACTGGGTGAGGCAGCAGGTATTCCTGCACCATGCCCTGGAGAACATGGATCTGGCAAATTTGGATTTTGAAAAAAAAATTCAGGATTATAAAAACTCCCTCATCATCTTCACCTACGAAACACAATTGGTCAAAAACGATTTGGATACCCTGGTTACCGAGGCCCAGATAAGTGAGTACTACGAACAGCATCATTTGGATTTTAAGTTGCAGGAGAGTATAGTCCGTGTTGTCTACGTTAAAGTCCCCCTGGATGCCCCGGAACAAGGCCTCCTTAGAAGGCTTTACCGGTCAAGTGACCCCGATGACGTTGCATTGCTTGAGGACTATTGCGTGCAGCATGCCGCCAATTATTTCATAGAGTCGGACAATTGGTTGCTGTTTTCTGAATTGCTCAGGGAGATTCCCCTTTCGGTCAGCAACCCCGAGTCCTACCTTACACAGAACAGGCATGTGGAACTTACAGACGAATATTACCGGTATTTTTTAAACATCCAGGACTATAAACTCAAAGGCAGCGTTTCCCCATTGTCCTTCGAGCGGGAAAATGTTCGCAGCATCCTGCTGAACCGGCGCAGGCACGCATTTGTGAATCAAAAAAGGGAGGAATTGTTTCAGCAGGCTTTGCAGAGTGGAAGCCTGGAAACATTCCTATTTTAATTAACGGCATCCCAGCTATAACATTAAATAATCAGAATGAAGAAAATTGTCGGATCATTGCTTCTTGTTTTTATTTGCCATTTGGTTTTTGTGCCAGCCATCGCACATGCCCAGGAAAAGGTCATCATAGACGAGGTGGTTGCTGTGATCGGGAACAGCGCCATATTAAAATCAGACATCATCAACCAGCAAAGGCAATTGGAGGCCCAGGGGGCGAACCTGGGACCCAACCCGACTTGTTCCATGCTGGACGATATATTGTATCAGAAACTGCTGTTCAACCAGGCCAAGATTGACAGCATTGAGGTCAGCGACGATCATGTGGAACAGGTGCTGGAAAGGCGGTTACGCTTCTTTATCGCACAGATTGGCTCCAGGGAACGCCTCGAGGCGTATTACGGGAAATCCATCGACGAATTAAAGGAGGAGTTCAGAGACCTGGTGCGTGAGCAGGAGTTAAGCCAGCGAATGGAGTCTACCATCACACAAAATGTCAGTGTAACCCCCGCAGAAGTAAGACGGTTTTTTAATACCATTCATCCGGACAGTATACCGATGGTGGAGAGTGAAATGGTGCTGGCAAAGATCACCAACACTCCTGCAGTCAGGCAGGAAGAAAAGGACCTGGTCAGGGCCCGCCTGGAAGAGTTCCGTGAGCGAATTTTAAGGGGCGAAAGTTTCTCGACCCTGGCCATCCTGTATTCAGAAGATCCTGGCTCTGCACGCAGGGGAGGAGAACTGGGCTTTGTCGGAAGGGGAGAGCTGTATCCGGAGTTTGAGGCCAACGCATTCGTCTTGCGGCCTGGTGAACTTTCCGAGATTGTGGAAACAGAGGCAGGTTATCACATTATTCAGATGATCGAAAGGAGGGGGGAGCAGGTGAATGTTCGCCATATACTGCTTCGACCAAAAGTTTCACCGGAGGACCTTCAGCAGGCGCGTCTAAAACTCGACAGCGTCAGAACGTTGATCACATCAGGGGAAATGACATTTGCGGAAGCAGCCCGGAAATTCTCCGACCATCCTGGCAGAATCAATGAGGGGGTCATGGTGAATCCTTATACAGGCACTTCCCGCTTTCGCTCGGATGAATTGGGTCAGATTGATCCAAACCTGGTTTTTATTATAGACAGACTGGAGGTAGGCCAGGTATCTGAACCCCATATCATGATGACCGAAGATAGTCAGCAGGCTTACAGGCTGGTAACGGTTATCAGCCGCGTTGACCCCCATAGGGCCAATATGGAGGAAGATTATGACATGATCCAGCAACTTGCGTTACAGCAGAAAGAGTTAGGGGTAATCAGGCAATGGATCAACAGGAGGCTGGGTTCCACTTATGTACGTATTAACGAGGAATACCGGGATTGTGCGTTTGAGCACAACTGGTTAAAGACCACCCCGTGACCCCATAATTTGAATTTTTATGCAATACCAATCTGATGTCGAAGCCCTGGATGCCCTGGCTGCAAAATACAACCAACTGAGAAGCGAAATCGGGCGCATTATAGTCGGACAGGATGATGTGGTTAAAAACGTGCTGATCTCCATATTCAGCCGTGGGCACTGCCTGTTGGTGGGTGTTCCCGGACTGGCCAAAACCTTGTTGGTGAATACCATCTCCAGGGTGCTGGGCTTGAAATACAGCAGGATACAGTTTACCCCCGACCTGATGCCTTCCGATATAATCGGGACGGAGATTCTTGACGAGAATCGCGATTTCCGCTTTATAGAGGGTCCCCTGTTTGCAAATATCATTCTTGCCGATGAGATCAACAGGACCCCGCCAAAAACACAATCAGCCCTGCTGGAGGCCATGCAGGAAAGGTCGGTCACGGCCGCTGGGACCACCTATATTCTGCAGGATCCGTTTTTCGTCCTGGCCACCCAAAACCCAATAGAGCAGGAAGGGACCTATCCCTTGCCTGAGGCCCAGCTTGACAGGTTCATGTTCAACGTATATCTGGATTATCCCAGTTTTGATGAGGAAATGATGGTTGTGCGACAGACCACCTCAGACAGGAAGGAAGACCTGAGTGTGGTGCTGGATGGCAAGGAAATCGTATACTTTCAGGACCTGGTCAGAAGGGTTCCGGTCACGGAGAATGTCATGGAATATGCCGTCAATCTTGCATCCCGCACGCGACCAAACACGGAAAGGGCCCATAAGATGGCCAATGAATATATCAATTGGGGTGCCGGGCCAAGGGCTTCCCAGTTCCTTATCATCGGGGCAAAATGTCATGCTGCCATTCAGGGGAAGTATGCCCCTGACATTGATGATATCAATGCCGTCGCCTATTCCATCCTGAGACACCGTATTGTGAGGAACTACAAGGCAGAGGCTGAAGGAATCTCTGTCGAACAGATTGTTGATAACCTGGTCGATTAAACCAATCAGCGGTCCTTGAGATCTGATGCTCAGCTTCTTTAATCCTGTTAATAAAAAGCCTCAATTATTTCTTGGCCAGGCCGGATTTTTGCTTATCTTTGTAGTCCCTCCGAAAGGAATGCAACGCGATCTTGGATTTTATTTTTTTAACAACTTTTTTGTTGCAGATAATAAAAAAGTCCGTACCTTTGCACTCCCTATTAAGGGAAACAACAACGATCTTTGAAAAAATTGGGAAGCCAAATAGTAGCAAAAATACCCGTTGATTCATTTAGGTGAATCGGCAACGAAGATAACAA
>SLNU01000051.1 GCA_007132865.1 Bacteroidales bacterium
CCCTGACGGCAGCTGTTTCTGCGACTGGTTCAGAATACAGGTCACGGAATTCCTTCTCCCTTAATTCGGTCATCGCTTCATTCAGGATCTTATGGTACATCTCAAATCCGATCTCTGCGATAAAACCGCTCTGCTCAGCACCAAGGATATTCCCTGCCCCCCGGATGTCCAGATCGCGCATGGCGATATTGAATCCGCTGCCCAGGTCTGAGAATTCCTCTATTGACCTGAGGCGCTTCCTGGCGTCATTGGTCAATGTACTCAGCGGGGGGGTGAGCAGGTAACAGAATGCCTTTTTGTTCGTTCGCCCCACCCGGCCCCGCATCTGATGCAAGTCGCTGAGTCCGAAGTGATGCGCATTGTTGATGATGATCGTATTGGCATTGGGGATGTCGAGTCCGGATTCAATGATGGTGGTGGATACCAGCACATCGTATGCCCCCTGTATGAAATCCACCATGATCTTTTCCAGCTTGCTGCCTTCCAGCTGTCCGTGCCCCACGGCAAGACGCAGGCCGGGACAAAGTCGCTGGATGACGGCCGCGACCTCCGGGATGTTCTGCACCCGGTTGTGCACGAAGAAAACCTGTCCGCCACGGCTCACCTCCTGCATGATGGCGTCCCGAATCAGCCCTTCGTTGTAGACATGGAGTTCCGTCAGAATGGGGTAGCGGTTCAGGGGCGGGGTGTTGATCAGGGAAAGATCCCTGGCGCCCATCAGTGAGAACTGAAGGGTGCGGGGGATGGGTGTGGCTGTCAGGGTAAGCGTGTCGACATTCGACTTAATCTGTTTGAGCTTTTCCTTGGCAGCCACGCCGAACTTTTGCTCCTCGTCCACGATCAGGAGTCCGATGTCCTTAAACCGGACATCCTTGCCCAACAGGCGATGTGTGCCAATCAGGATGTCAAGCTTGCCTTCCTCCAGTCGTTTGAACACGTCCTTTATTTCTTTGGCACTGCGAAACCGGCTTACATAATCTACGTTGCAGGGAAAGTCCTGCAGCCGTTCTGAAAAGGTGTAAAAATGTTGCAGGGCAAGGATCGTGGTAGGCACCAGCACGGCGACCTGCTTGGAATCACTTACCGCCTTGAACGCCGCACGGATGGCCACCTCGGTCTTGCCAAAACCCACATCCCCGCATATCAGCCTGTCCATGGGGTGGGGGCGCTCCATGTCATTTTTTACATCAAAGGTGGCTTTCGCCTGGTCTGGTGTGTCCTCAAAAATAAAGGAGGCTTCCAGTTCATTCTGAAGATAGGTATCCGGGGAAAAACGGAAACCTGGCTTGGACTTTCGACTGGCATACAACGCAATCAGGTCCCGTGCAATCTCCTTAAGCTTTTTCTTGGTCTTGTTCTTGAGGTTGCTCCAGGTGTTGGATCCCAGGCGGTGCAGTACCGGCTGTGTCCCTTCCTTTCCGATGTATTTGGAAATCCGGTGCAGGGAATGGATGCTTATGTAGAGGATGTCATTGTCCTTGTATAGGAGTCGGATGGCTTCCTGCTGCCGCCCATTCACCTCGATGTGTTCCAATCCGCTGAAAATCCCGATTCCATGATCGATATGGGTAATAAAATCCCCCTTCTTCAGGCTGTATAGGTCTTTGACACTGAGTGCCTGCCTGCCCTGGAACTTTTCGCGGATCCGGAAACGGTGGTAGCGATCAAAGATCTGGTGGTCGGTATAGCAGGCCAGCCGGTTGTCGTGGTCAATAAAACCCTCGTGCAGCGCCAGCAGCAACGAATCGTATGTAAAACGGATGCTGCTTTCATCTCCCTTGTGCAGGGTCTCGAATATGCTGTGGATGCGGTCCAGTTGGTGGCGGTTGTCAGACAGGATGATGTTCTCCACCTTGCTGCGGCTGTTTTCCTCCAGGTTCGTGATCAGCAGCTCGAAGTTCTTGTTAAAGGAGGGCTGCGGACTAAAATGCAGGTCGATTATGTGCTCTTCACCGGTTGCCAGCAAGGGCTTGCGGAATTCCACCAGACTGGCATTGCGAAGGGCTTCGATAAAGGCATCGCCAGTGATGTGGGATGCAGCAGCCGCGTTATTTTCCGCGCTGCCCACAGGCCCGTCTGCAGGCCCGCCACCGGGATCGCCACCGGGGCTGCTTCCGGGCCCGCCCACAGGCCCGTCTGCAGGCCCGCCTGCGTAGTCCCTGAAAAAATCAACTGCTTTTTTGTATCCCTCATCTATCTGGTCCCTTGCCAGGGCCGCATCATCGACCCAAACCAAGGTATTGCCGGGCATGGAGCTTAACAGAAATTCCCTATCTGCATCGCGAATCTCCCGGATGTCGGGAAGAATGCTGATTGTGGTCTGGGATCTGACGCTGACCTGGGTTTCGGGATCAAAGCTTCGCAGGCTTTCCACCTTGCCTGCCATGATCTCGATGCGGTAAGGATAATCGTTGGAAAAGGAAAACACATCCACAATACCGCCCCGTATCGAAAAGGTCCCCGGCTCCACCACAAAATCGCGTTGCTCAAAGCCATAATCCAGGAATACCTCCAACAGGAAATCCACCGAAAGCAGATCCCCGGCGTGGATGTCCACTACTTTTTTTCTGAGCGATTTGCCGGTAACCACTTTTTCTGACAGGGCCCCGGGATGGCTTACGACGATGAGGCGAGACCTCTGTGAGGCGATCCGGTTGAGTACTTCTGAGCGGGACAGCAAATGGGCCGGGTCGGTCTTCTCAAATGCCCAGGGCATTTTGTATGAGGAGGGGAAAAACAATATGCTGCGGTCTTCGTAGCCCTTTCCCTGCTCCCCGAAAAGATTTTCCAGGTCATTGTAGAAATAGGCCGCTGCTTCGTGGTCGGGAAGTATGCACAGGGCCGGTTTTTTAACGGCCATCAGCACACTGGCTGCCAGCACCGAAGCTCCCGAACCTGCCAGTCCGCGCACGCCAATCGCCCGGACAGCTTGCTCCCGGGAAATGGCGATAAGCTTCTGCACGGCTTCCGACTCTGAGAAGCGCTGAATAAATGCCTGGGGTTTCAAAAATTAATGTGGTTAAACCAGGGGGCAAAGATATTCAAAGTATGGATGGATGCAAAATCAGCCTTCCCGGTGCAGGAATTCCTCCAGCATGTCCACCATCCATTTCGGACCCGTATAAAAGGGAGAGCGCTGGTGCAGGGATTCCGGCATGATCTCCATGATGCGCCTGTTACCGTCGCTGGCTTTGCCCCCGGCCTGTTCGGCAATGTAGGCAATTGGCTTGCATTCGTATAGCAGGCGCAGTTTGCCGTTCGGGTTTTTGGATGTCCCCGGGTACAGGAAAATACCTCCCTTGATCAGGTTGCGGTGGAAATCAGCCACCAGCGAACCGATATAGCGGGAGGTGAATGGCCGCATGGTTGCAGATTCTTCCTCCTGGCAGTATTTGATGTACTTTTTGACCCCCTCGGGGAAATGGATGTAGTTGCCTTCGTTGACCGAATAGATGCTGGCCGTGTCGGGGAAACGCATCTCCGGATGGGACAGACAGAAGATACCTACTGAGGGATCCAGCGTAAATCCGTTGACCCCCTTTCCGGTGGTGTAGACGAGCATGGTGGACGACCCGTAAATGATATAGCCTGCGGCCACCAGGTTCAGCCCGGGCTGCAGCAGGTCTTCCAGCGTGCCGCCCCCGGCCTCGGTGATTCGGCGGTAGATGGAAAAAATGGTGCCGATCGAAACATTCGCCTCGATATTGCTGCTTCCGTCTAACGGGTCAATGGCGATCACATACTTGCCAAGCTCGGAAAATTCGTTTTGGAAGGAGACCACTTTTTCGTTTTCTTCGGAGGCAATGGCACAGCATTCCCCGCCTCCTTTCAGGGCGGTGATAAACATGTCATTGGCAAAGACGTCGAGCTTTTTCTGGGTTTCCCCCTGAATGTTCTCCCTGCCCACCGTGCCAAGAATATCCACCAGTCCGGCCGCATTGATCTCCCGGTTTACAATCTTGGCAGCTGTGGCAATGTCGTTCAACAACCTGGTGAGGGCCCCCTTGGCGTGGGGATACTGGGCCTGACGCTCAATGATGAACTCTGTCAAGGTTTTTATCTTGTATCTCATAAGGCAGGCACGTTTTTTGCACGTAAATAGAAAGGTGTTGCAAGAAAATGATTTTTTTTCAACCGCACAAGCAAAAGTTTAAACAAACTTTTTTATATTTTTACTAACAAATATCGACCCGATGAAACACTACCATACTATATCTGCATCTGCAGTTTGCTTTGTCGGTCTGTTGATTATGTTTTTGCCACTTTCCGCCCAGCGCAGTTCGGTGATCGCGCCCGCCCAGCGCAGCACCCTGGTCACAACCGGACAGGCAATCATGGCATCGCCCGATCTGACTACGGCCAAGACCGGATACGACCTGGAGATGATTATCCCCGGCAACTGGGACAATGCCACCGGGGTCAGCATCCATCCGATACAGAATGGATTAGGCTATGTTTTTGGCACGAACACCGATAACGACCTGGCCAAGGGCCAGGTGTTTTGGCTGGAGGAGGAGATTGCCCTGGAGGGTGTCATCTTTTGGTTTCCCCATGTAGAGTACGGAGCGGGTAATCTGACTTTCAAGGTGTGGAATATGTCTGGCACGGGTGTTGGCGAGGTGCTTGCCAGCAAAACCGTATCCATTGGGGATATAGTTCCAGCCGAGAACTTCGAAGAGGCCTTCCACCTGTCTTTCGATGCGCCCGTCTATGTAAGCGGGGACTATATGATCGGTTTTGTCATGGACGATGTGGCGGGTAGCGAGCTGGCCCTGGCGGCCTCACTGCAGGGGGAAGGAGGGAACCTCGGACTGGTATATGAACAATGGAATAGTGGTTCATGGCATTTGGTGCTGCAAAGCTGGGGCCTCGATGTTGACCTGGCGATCTTCCCGCTGAAATACACAGGGGAAGTGCCGACTTCTGCCCCGGTATTCCGGCCACGGGTCGAAATGACCGTGTTTCCCAATCCGACCAGCGACGTTCTGAACGTCGTGTCCCCCGAACCGATGCAGGAGGTGAGAATACTGGATATGCTCGGAAAGGTCGTGCATTCAGTCCGACCCAACAGCCCGGAGGCCCGCATCGAAACCAGTGGTTTCTGGCCGGGCATTTACTTCGTACAGGTATTTACCGATAAGGCGGTAACCACGAAAAGGGTGCAGGTATCCCGGTAAGGACTTCCATGCTCGTTTGCAGTGTCTGACAATCCAGCCTGGCCACCCGGGTCCGCTTCAGAATCAATCCCCCTGCTTTTCCAGCAGCTTTTTGAGCATGCCAAGTGCGGCCACGCCGGCGCGGACAATGTTTCTTTCACGTGTATCCCCGAATTGATGCAGCTTGCTTTCCATGACACCCTCTCCCGATACAGCGATCCATACCGTTCCGACAGGCTTTTCATGGGTTCCTCCAGTCGGACCCGCGATTCCGCTTACCGCAATGGACCAGTCTGCATGCAGCCTTTCCCTGGCGCCGAGGGCCATGGCTTCGACCACCTCACGGCTGACCGCACCGAAACTGGAAATCATCTCGTTTGGAACATTCAACAGCTCATGCTTCACCTGGTTTGAGTAAGCAACCACCGATCCCCTGTACCAGGCAGAACAGCCGGGAATGCCCGTAATTTTTGCAGCAATGTGTCCGCCGGTACAGCTCTCCGCCGTGGCCAGGCTTTTGCCCGCCTTTGCCAGCATTTGTCCGACAACCTCCTCCAGCCGCTCATCATCCCGCCCCCAGATATATTGAGAGATCAGACCTCGCAGACTTTCCTCTGCATGGTCCAGAGTCTTTTTCAGGAACGCCTCGTCTGGTCCGGCAGCGCTCAGTCGCAGCTTCACTACCCCCGGGGATGGCAGGTAGGCCAATCGGATATGGTCTGGCAAATTGTCTTCCCAGTCAGATATCTTCTCAGCCAGGAAAGACTCTCCAATCCCCTGCGTCAGGATGGTCCGGTGAACGATGTGGTTGCCTCCAAAGCGCCCCTGCAGCTCGGGTACCAGGTGGTCCTCCACCATATGCTTCATCTCATGCGGAACCCCCGGCATAAACAACATGAATTTTCCCTCCCTCTCAAACCACAGACCGGGTGCGGTGCCGTAAGGGTTTCTGATGACCCTGGCCCCTTCTGGCACAAGGGACTGGCGACGGTTCAGCTCATTCATCCCCAGTCCCCTTTTTCGGAAGAACAGCTCATTGTCTGACTGTACGATGGGGTCTGTGACCATCCGACAATTAAAAAATTGACATATGGCTGTTTTTGTGACATCGTCTTTCGTCGGACCCAGCCCACCGGTAACCAGGACCAGGTCTGCCCTTCCCGCGGCGAGTGCAAGCATTTCCAGGATCTGTTCCGGGTCGTCGGCTATATCGGTGATCCGGAACACCTTGATGCCCAGGCGGTTTAGCTGGCTTGCCAGCCAGGAGGCATTGGAGTTGGTGGTCTGGCCAATGAGCAGTTCCTCACCGATGGAAATGATTTCTGCGATCATACATTGGATGGTTTCAGGGTTTCCGCAAATTATTGATTATTTTTGTAATCAAGGCTTTTTGCCTGGTGTAATTTTTTTCTCATGACATATATCAAAGAGTCAGAATTGATCCTGAACCCGGATGGCAGCATTTACCATCTGAAGCTGCGCCCGGAGCAAATAGCCGACACGATTATTTTGGTGGGGGACCAGGGCAGGGTGTCACAGGTTTCCGGATATTTTTCCCGCATCGATCACAAGGTCCAGAACCGGGAGTTCCTTACCCATACCGGCGTTTACAACGGCAGGCGGATCACGGCCATGTCGACGGGCATCGGCACGGACAATATCGACATCGTGATCAATGAGCTGGATGCCCTGGTGAACATTGACCTGGAAAAGCGGCAGGCGAAAGCAAGCCATACCGGCCTTAGGATCGTTCGATTGGGCACTTCCGGGGCGGTGCAGCCGGATATTCCGGTAGATACCTTTGTGGCTTCGGCTTACGGGCTTGGGTTTGATGGTTTGCTGAACTTTTACCGCATTGATGAAAGCATCCTGGAACAAAAACTTTCAGATGCATTCATGGCCCATACATCATGGGATTCCAAACTGCCCTATCCTTATATTGTAGCGGCTTCCGCATCCCTGCTTCAAAGCCTGTCCAGTGACCTGGTGTCAGGAATTACCGCCACAGCCAATGGATTTTATGGCCCGCAGGGAAGGGAACTTCGTATCCCCCTTGCTTTTCCGGAATTGAATGAGCGTATTGCGGATTTCCGGTCGGGCGGCTTGCGCATCACCAACTTTGAGATGGAGACCTCGGCCCTGTATGCGCTGGGGAAGGTACTCGGACATCATTGCCTGACCATTTGTGCCATCATCGCCAACCGGGTACGCAAGGAATACAGTGAGGATTACAAACAAACCATTGACCGGCTGATCAATCAGACCTTGGACCGGCTGACTGCCTAGTTTACTGAGCATGGGTGAGAGCGAAAATATCCGGGAGATTACTGCTTTGCTGCGCTTGCTGGACGAGCCGGACGAGGACATCTATTCCCGGGTGTCTGCCCGCCTGTTTTCTTTCGGCCGGAAAGCCCTGCCCTTTTTGGAGAGCGAATGGGAGGAGAAACCCGATGCATTGCTGCATCAACGCATCGAACGCCTGATTACGGATATCCAGTTTCAGGGTATAAGGGAGGATTTTGGGTCCTGGCTGGGCAGTGGCGGTGCAGACCTGCTTGAGGCTTGCCTGATCGTGGCAAGGATAGGGAATCCTGAATTGGATGGGGAGGAAGTCCATCAGGAGCTTGCCAGAATCCGGAAGGATATATGGCTGGAGATCAATGACAACCTGACCGCATTGGAGCAGATCAGGGTTTTCAACCATGTGTTTTATGATATCCACGGATTTGCAGGGAATCCGTCAGACCTCCACG
>SLNU01000011.1 GCA_007132865.1 Bacteroidales bacterium
ACAATGATCACATTAGTATTGATGGTATTGCTTACTCTCACCATTTTGCTACAGGAGTGAGTGGTCGTCCCATCTCTGGTGAGAATATCGGCAGGATGCTAGTGCAGAAGAACCTCATGTCCTCAGTACAGGGGCATAGCCACGTCTTTGACCATTCAATCAGAACAAAGATTGATGGGACCAGAGTACACGGTATGTCAGTAGGATGCTTCACCCATCCAAATTATGTAGAAGGATGGAACGAAGCCACCCACCATATGTGGTGGAGAGGAGTAGTAGTTCTTGAAGACGTAGAAGATGGTGATTTCAGTCAGATGACTGCTGTTGGCCTGGATAATCTACTTACAAACTACTTATAAAGGTATCCAAATGATCAAAGTTATGCAGTTTGTTACACTTCCAATTTTTATTCTAAGCGTACTCTTTTATCTTCTAGTTGCTTTTGCATGGAATGATGGTAAGGTGACTGCCTTTGAGATGGTAATGGGATGGCAGGGGAAAGAAGAAGAAGAAGGAGATGAGGAGTAATGCTACCAACCAGCTATCAACAGTACATCCACGCATCTCGCTATGCCCGCTGGCTTCCAGAAGAGGAGAGGCGGGAGACGTGGGAGGAGACAGTAGACAGGTATATTAACTTCTGGCTTAACAGAGAACAGATTAACGAGGAGGAAGCTAGAGAACTAGAGAACGCCATTTATAATTTGGAAGTAATGCCCTCAATGCGGGCACTAATGACGGCAGGGCCTGCCTTGGAAAGAGACAATGTGGCGGGGTTTAACTGTTCATATGTAGCGGTAAACAACCAAAGATCTTTTGATGAGATTATGTATGTACTTCTCTGTGGTACAGGGGTAGGATTCTCTGTTGAGAAGAAATATGTGTCTCAGTTGCCTATTGTAGCAGATGAGTTCCATGAATCTGATACAGTGATCGTAGTTCCAGACAGTAAGATTGGATGGGCTACATCATTCAGGGAACTTATCAGTCTACTTTATAATGGTAAGATTCCTAAGTGGGATTTATCTAGGATTAGACCGAAGGGTGCCCCGCTAAAAACATTCGGAGGAAGAGCCAGTGGTCCAGAGCCCTTGGATTCCCTATTTAATTTTGCCGTGGGACTATTTACTAATGCTAAAGGCCGGAGGCTTAGTAGTCTTGATTGTCATGATCTTGTTTGTAAAGTGGCTGAAATTGTAGTAGTGGGTGGAGTACGCAGATCTGCTCTTATCTCCCTTTCTGATCTGGATGATGACCAGATGAGGGTGGCTAAGACTGGTGCTTGGTGGGAATCTGATGTACACAGGGCACTGGCTAATAACTCTGCGGTATATAATGAGAAACCTAATGTAGGCAGATTCATGAAAGAGTGGGAGGCTCTGTACGAAAGCAAGTCAGGAGAACGTGGAATCTTTAATCGGGAGTCTGCTCAGCGATTTGTACCAGACCGTCGTAAAGAACTCGGATATACAGATTGGGGAACTAATCCATGTTCCGAAATTATCTTACGAGACAAGCAGTTCTGTAATCTCTCGGAGGTTGTCGTCAGAAGTATGGACACGCTTGAAGATCTCAAACGGAAAGTTAGACTTGCAAGTACTCTCGGTACCCTGCAATCTACCCTGACAGACTTCCGTTACCTGTCTGCTCAGTGGAAGAGAAATACAGAGGAAGAGAGACTCCTTGGGGTCAGCTTGACAGGGATTATGGATCATCCTGTTATGAGTGGAGATGATGATATCTATGAACTGAAGTCTTGGCTTCCTCAACTTAAGGAGGTGGCTATTGAAACAAATAAGCAGTGGGCTGATAAACTTGGGATTAATGTTTCTACCGCTATCACTTGTGTTAAGCCTTCCGGGACTGTCAGCCAGTTGGTGGACTGCGCTTCTGGCATTCACCCTCGTTATGCTAGGCATTATATTAGAACTGTCAGATCAGATCAGAAAGACCCTATCTCTCAATTCTTGATTGATCAGGGTGTACCATACGAACCTGATGTGACTAAGCCTCATGATACGTATGTATTCTCTTTCCCTATGAAGGCACCTGATAGTGCAGTTCTTCGGGATGACATGACAGCTATTGATCAGTTGAACCTGTGGAAAATATACCAAGAACACTGGTGTGAACACAAGCCATCTATCACTGTCTATGTCCGAGAGGAGGAGTGGATGGACGTAGGAGCCTGGGTATACAACAACTTTAATGCTGTATCGGGAATCTCTTTCCTTCCTCATACAGATCATGTATATAAGCAGGCTCCTTATCAGGAGATAACTGAGGAGGAATATGAGAAATCTCAGCAGGTAGTTCTGGATTGGGAGAAGTTCTTTAATGGGGACTACGAGAAGTCTGATATGACTATTGGAAGCCAGGAACTAGCCTGTACCTCTGGAGGATGTGAGATATGATGTATGATGATCCAGAAGATAGTGTAATCATTCACAATAAGGCTCAGTGCCTCATATGCAAGGATACTATTGAGTCTGTACACAGACATGATTTTGTCCAGTGTAAGTGTGGAAACATCTTTGTTGATGGAGGACATGAATATCTACGGAGAGGAGTACAGGAAGGGTGGGAAACCTTTAAAGAGCTTAGTAAGGAGGTTAGAGCATGAGAGAGGCGGAGTGGATTACAGAATTAAGGAGGCAATTAATTAGGCATGAGGGAGTGGTTCCTTATGCCTACCAAGACCATCTGGGGTTTTGGACTATTGGTGTAGGACGGCTGATAGACAAGAGGAGAGGCGGGGGTCTATCAGATAACGAGATAGAATATCTCCTCGATAATGATATCTGGAAGGTTATGGGACAACTTCAAGATAGACTTCCTTATTGGAAGTCTCTCAGCGGTAAGCAAAAGCAGGCTCTCTGTAATATGGCTTTCCAGCTTGGGGTGAATGGGCTGATGAACTTTAAGAAGATGTTAAACGCCTTAGATAGGAGGGACTTTGAGGAAGCAGAAAGGGAGGCTCTTAATAGCAGGTGGGCTGAGCAGACACCTAACAGGGCTAGGGAAGTAGCCGCTATGTTGAGGGAGGAATAAAAGAAGAAGGCCCCTTTCGGGGCCTTTCTTTTTAACAATGTCCACCTTCCTCAAATGGGTCAAGCATGTGTTTACACCAATACTCTGCTTGTCTTTTTCTCCACCCCTTTCCATACTTGATGTTCCATTTACAGCGCATTGTAAATTGGGGTTCTGGAAGAATAATAGGAATCTTCCACACATACCCGATTTTTCTTAATCGTGGCAATTGCAGGAACATTATAGTAGCAACTGTCCAATTGAAAAGAACATAGGGTACTAAGCCAATAATAATTAGAATATACCCATTAACCTTAGCAAACTGGCCTACCAATCCCCTGTCCATAGCCCACTTTAATTTCATAACTGCCAGATAAAAGGTCCATGTAATTAGGGTTAAGAGGTAGCCACCAATAATCCATAGGAGAATGTTGGTCATTTGTGTTCAAACATCTTGTTCTTAGATGCACTACCGGCACTAGATCCAAAGTAGTAACTCACTACTTGCTCTGCCTTGGCAGCAACAAAGCCAATAAGAGTACCAGCCAGTACACTATCCACCTCACTATATCCCATCATCGTGGCGAAGGTAGCTCCAAAGAATCCAGCAATGACTACAGCAGCGAGGACTGGGGTAGCCCAACCACCTACCTCAGTCTCTCTCCTTCGGGCACTGTCCCTATCCTGCTGATGCAGCCTCTCTAGATCAATATCAAGCTCTCGCATACGCTGCTCAAACTCAATCTCAGCCTGTTTAAGCTGCGCTAACTGCTCAGGAGTAGCCCCCATAAGGGCAGCCTCTAATTCCTTCTCAGAGGCGCTCTCCTTGCCTAAGAGGGCCTGTGAGACTGTACGTGCAGCCATCCCACCCAGAGGCCCACCAAGAGCAGTCCCAAGAGCAGGAGCTACAGCACCTACGATACTCTTCCATTTGCTCATATCAACCTCCAACGCCCATCTGAAAGACATAGAAGATAATGGAGCCAACCACTGTTAACAGAGTAGCTATTACAGACATAAAGATTCTATGAATCCCACTCTTTACATCTTTGATATCTTGTCGGATTTCTGCCATCTCTCTTGACTGTGTATCAGCCCTATTCTCAAGTACACTGACTCTTGTGTCTAGAGTATGCACAGTTGCCTGAATGTCTTTTATATTTACAGTATCAACAGACACCAGTTACCTCCCTCATTATCTATATCTCCTCAGTATTGCTTCTATATCCGGATGGTCAATACCAAGTTCACGAATTACTCTACGCTTTCCTGCAAGAGTGGATTCTGCTCTTATAAGTGCTTCCTGTTCAGGAGTAATTACTACTTCAGGCTCAGGGGGTTCTGCTGCCAATTCCTCTGGAGTAAGTCCAGCAGGCTCTGGCCCTCTTATCTGTCTTTGTTCCCTAGTCAGAGGTACAGCCTCAGGAGGGAGATCAGGTCTTTCAGTAGGAGGATCAGGAACCCTTCTAGGCTGTAGGTCTATTTGAGGAGCTTCGGTTCTAGGAATACCACCACCTCTCCTGATGTTATCGTAAAGCCAATCTTGTAATCCAGTTTCCCCTACAGCAATCTCAGGGAAGGTGTGAGCTAAGCTGAGAGTATCCTTCAGAATACCAGCAGCTTCTCTAGCCGCAGCCCTCTTACGTCTCTCTTCTCTAGTGAGACCGGGACTCATACGATCAGGCATAGTAACCTGAGTATCAACTACGGGGGTTACATCTACTCTGACCCCAGGACCAGTATCATCAATCTCAATTCTGAAGTCAGCCAGATTGAGATCATTATCTCTCATTATCCTAGAAGCAGTACCACCATGTCTTTGTACAGCATTCCTGATACCGGCCTGGGCATGTTCGCTAGTTCTAACATCAGCAATGACAGAAGGGTCTCTGTAGTACACAGATAGAGGTCGAGTATCTCCCTCAATCAGAGAACCCCTGACAATAGCATTATCTGCCCCCTCCTTAACTCTCTTGTCTGAGCCATCAGCAGCAGGAGGAACAGGGATAGTACCATTACGGAGACATATACCAAACAGGGTAAGTTCCGAATCAGTAGGAATCTCGTGTTCAGGGTCAATAGTCTTATCCAGAAGACTAGCAAACATGTTATTCATAACACCCATGCCTCTGTCTTGCCTCTCCCTCAAAAGCCTAAACCGAGGAGAAACACTCTCAAGCGGCCCTGCCCACGTAGGATCAGATATTGCCTTAAGCTGCATTTCAACTACTGACTCCCCAAGCGTAGAAGCAACAGCAAGCTCGGGGAGAGCAATTTTAGCCGCGATATTTATAGCATTATCCATAGCACCAGAGACCTTGGAAATCTTACTAGCAAAGTCTGCATCATCTACTAGGGTATTAGCAGCCTCAGTCCAGTGGTCTATATCCGACTTCAGTCTATTCCAGTCCTCTCCAGGAATCTTACCCCTAACAGAATAAAGCTCATTCATGAGCTGAAGTCGGGTGTTGTTAATTCCAGCTTTCATCTGCTGTACGGCTTCAGGACCATACCCACCTTGCTGTACAGCAGTAGTAAGACTACCAAGAACATCAAGATTAGCAGCAGCAAGCTGTTTACCCAAGGCTTCAGAGACATCACCAGCAAAAACAGTCTGCTGCTGAGATAGAATTTCCATTCTGGCCTTAGCGAGATCTCGTTCAGAGAAGATGTATTTAATATCCCTAAGCTCTTCTACTGTCCTACCCATCTGGGCAGCCTCAATCTCTTCCTGCTGCATAGCCTTAATTTCTGTTTCTTGTAGGCTCCTCTCAAGCTTCTCTTGGGGGGTCTCAGCAAAGATAGAGCCAGATCCACCACCAGCACCAGCCTGAAGAAACCTCTCAGCCCTTTCTCTTAGGGCCCCAGCAAAAAGAGGATTCTTATTGATAGCCTCCTTTAGTGCTAGATTCACAGCAGCTCTGGTTCTCTCAGGAGACAAAGCACCCTGCTTTCTTGCAGCAGCAATACGAGTCAGGTCAAGCTCTCTGCTAAGCTGAAGCTCTACAGCAGCATCAGGATCAGCGAAGGGACCAACAAAGGTCTCTGTAAACTGACCATAGTCTGCTTCAGGATCAACATCAGCAGCAGTAGCCTCAGCACCAACAAGTCGTGACCCAGCCCTAGCAGCACCCAACTCGAGAGCCGTTTCGCCAGCAAAGGTAAGCCACTGAGCGGGAGACTCGTCTACCACTCCCTCTCTTACATTAATAAAGGCTCTAGGTTCATCTAGAACAGGTCTAAAAGTAGCCATTATTCTTGTTCTCCAAAGATTCTGAACTGCTCTCTCACAAGAGTATCCTCAACCTCATTTAACTCGTCTGCAATCCTTTGGACATATTCGTAGATAGTTCTTTCGTAAACCGTTTCCTGCTCAAGAATCCTTCTACGAACTCCATCCAAGATTCTTCTCTGAGCTTCAGGGGACTCACTCTTGATGATAGACTGAATGCCGATTTCAAACTTAGCATTGTCATCAGGACGGGTCATACCCTCCTCACCGAAGATCTGATACATCCACCGAACAATCGTATCAGTCTTATCTCTCAGCCTACGATCCACATCAGCCTGAGTCTGCCTCATGGTGTACATATCAGAGGTCTGCTGATAGTCAAAGCCAAGACCTTTGAAGAGCTTAGTTTGAGTATTCAGCTCGTCTGTCAGAATGGTGCGTACACCTCTCCTGTTTCTAAGTAGGGGGTTGTTGAACGCCTCATAAGCAGCAGAAGCATTGTTCCAGCTAGAGAAGATGTCCAATACAGCATCAGCAGCGGCTAACATATCCCTATCATCATAGACGGAAGGATCAAAGTCTCCCATCTGAATGATTCTGCCAATGTCAGAGGCGGCCCTTACAACTCTCTCAGTAAGACCACCAGTAGCACCAAGAACAATATCAGACCAACTAGCCTCTTCCTCCCAGATAGCCTCGAGGATGCCCTCTACGCCATGAGGAATAGCACCACGCTGACCTATTACATTATTAATTCCCAGCAAGTGGCCCGTAGTAAATCCAATTATGCCGCCCCTAATAGCTTCTAATGTCCCTTCAGACATTCCACCGGGATCAACACCAACTGCGGAGAGTGCATGAGAGGCCATATAGTTACCAAAGGGTACACCGAGAGATCCGAAGATTGCGGCCTGCCCAATAAACAGCCTAAACCTCTGACCTGGATCAAGCAAGTGTGAAGACCCAAGAGCCTCAAGGAACTTAGTATGCACCTGCATAAACTGAGTAGGGATACCTAACCACCCCTTCTGCCACTCAGCTTTATTTGTTCTCTGCATGTTAAGCATGAAGGTCTGAGCCTGATCAAGAATAGCCTTAATGTCGGCATCAGAAGTAATACCAAGACCCTGGGCCTGTCTCTTCTCCATAGCAGTCAGGAAGGAGTATCTTCTGTTGAACAGCTCACCACCCTTATAGAAGAACAGTCCTTTATCAAACAGTCTACTTACCTGATCCTTACCCAAGTAGTGACTGCTAACCATAGCCCTGAAGTCGGCAGACGAGAAGACAATATCGTCTTTTAGTCCAGTTTTAACCCAAGCCTGATGCTTAGCTCTAAGATCGGGATCTCCCAGAGCTTTTGAGAGATGGGCTACAACTGTCTCATATGCCTGTGGATTCTGGATATTATCTAGGGTAGCAAAGGCCATCTGTCTAGGCATAACCTTGGGGAACATCGTCGGGTCAGCAGCCATTGCCACAGTAGAACCAAATCCCTGAACGAAATATTGAGCAGGAGATAGGGCTCCCAGTAAGACATGGAAGGTAGCGGCCTTAATAGCATCTACAGGATCAGCATGATCAAGACGATGCAGAGCCTTAGTAAGAGTGCCAGTCTTTCCCATGAAAGGGAGATCAA
>SLNU01000027.1 GCA_007132865.1 Bacteroidales bacterium
TTGGTATAGGGAGCCACATCCGACAATACGCCTGTCATTCCTGACACAAAGGCATAGGCTCCTACCCGGCAGAACTGGTGAATGGCACTCATTCCGCCAATAATTGCATAGTCCTCAACCAACACCTCACCAGCCAGCTGCACACTGTTTGAGATCACACAATGGTCCCCAACCGATGTATCATGTCCCAGGTGAGAGTATGCCATCAGCAGTGTATGGCTCCCGACCCTGGTCACCCCTTTTGAATCTGTGCCACGGTTGATGGTGGCATATTCGCGGATGGTGGTATGGTCACCGATCTCCACCAAACTATACTCCCCCCTGAATTTAAGGTCCTGGGGCTCACCTGCAATGACTGCCCCGGGATAGATCTTGCAGTTTTCTCCTATGCGGGTCCCGGGAAAAATGGTGGCGTTGGAGCCTATCCAGCTTCCATCCCCTATAACCACATCCTTGTAAATCTTCGCAAAGGCCTCCACGGTCACATTTTTGCCAATTATGGCGTCGGGGTGAATCTCCGCCAGTTTTGAAATCATTTGGGTGTTGCTCATTCTATCGGTTGGTTTATCTTGGTTTATGATTGATTTTCTTTGCCCGCAAAAACAGGGCCACATTCATAAAAATGCTTGACCAGGCGCTATCTTAATACCGCCTTTGTAAATATATGATCAGGAATATCCTGGTCGAGGCGAATATCGGTCATCCTGTACTCCGTACCATCCCCCTGCTTCAGGGCATCCTTAAAAATGATTGTTGTCGGAAACCACCTCTCCCCTAGGCGCCTCACATCCCTCATTTCGGTTTCCTTTAGCAGCTGTCCGCTTTTAGCAAACATTTCCTGCCTTAAGGGTACATAACGTTCTTTGTCGATCCATATTTTCTGGCGATGATAAGTTGCGCCATCTACTTTGGCCTCCAGGTCCAGTATCCAGGCCGGACGACCGTCAATGGTTTCCTCTCCTGTAATCACGGCCTCGTAAATATCCAGCAGCTTACGGTCCTCCATCATGTCTTCATAGCTCAGGTCTGACCCCATTACCGACTGCCTCAGCATATGCCCGGAGATCTGTATCGTGCGGTCGGTGGACGGGGAATAGATCCACAGCTGGTTCTCCAGCTTCAGCATCTTTGTACCCGCTTCCCTTGGGGGAGACAGGTATTCGGTAAAGGATTTCTCATTCCCCACCGAATAGGTCCGCATCTCCATGGTGCGACTTCCCCTCCTTCCATGTATCGTCATACTTGACTCTACGATACGGTTCTCCGAATACATGTTCCGGTCTACCGCCTCCAATATAGTCCGTGCATCCTGTGCCAGGCCTTCCCCCGATAGGGAAACTGCCAATATAAACAGCAGTATTGGTTGAAAGGTTTGCAAAATTAGCATTTTTATTGTTTGTCTTTATAAATGTATCATTTATCGTTCTATGCCTCCAGTTCTTTGAACAGTCTGGCTGTTTGTCGTTTGTATATCCCGATCCCGCTCAGCATGGTGCCAATGGCTGTTGAAAGCAGTCCGGGAATGAAGCCAATGTAAAAATCCGGGGGCGTGATGCGGGTCCGGATCTCAGAGGGCATCATCATGGATGCCCCTTCCATCATCCCTTCTATGTTGATGCCATGGACCTGTATGATCCATGCAATGCCCAGTCCCAGCGATGTGCCGATTACCGATCCGACGAAACCAATAATTATGGATTCATAGATCATGCTCCGGTACACATGTCCCTTCTCCTCCCCCATGGCGATCCGGATCCCGACCTCACCATAACGCCGCAGTCCGCCAAGCAAGCCTGCATTCCACAGGACCAGGGACATTGCGAAAATGAATATCGCTGATACGTAGAGCGCCCACACCGCAGACAATTCAACGTAAGCACCCATGCTCCCCTGCTGGCTCAGGCTTTTCATCACCGGCGCGAATTCATCCGCGTCGTCTGTATAAGCCTCATTAAAAGCCTTTGCCGTTTTTACGGCCACCTCATCATCATAAAACCCGCCCGGAAGAAAGCCGATGATCTCACCGGCAGCATCGTGCATGTCAAGCGCCAGGCGCGCATCTTCAATGTCCATGATAATGGTTCCACGGTCCATCACCTCCACCCCGAACGACAGTGTTCCGGAAACCGTGAAATTCGCCATGACCATGCTGCCGTTCATGCTGGAGCTGATCAGGGTGATGTCATCTCCGGGTTCGATGTCCAGCTTCCTGGAAAAGCTTTCGCTGAGCAGGGCCTGTCCCGGACGGTCCGGAAGGCTCCCGCGCACCATGGACCTGTCGATGCCCAGTCGATCCACCTCCTTTGAATTGCCTGAAAGCAGATCCAGTCCGATTCCCATGGCTGTGCCCTGCGACCTGGTCTCCCCGTCTTCATCCGGCACATCAATCAGTCCGCCAAACTGGATCCTTGCCCCCCAATCCATGCCAGGAAACCTTTCTGCCAGCTCCGTTTTCAGGTCCTCCACCCCGATCAGGGCCAGGTCGTTCGGCCGCTGGTCCATCTCCTCCGCATAGGCGCGGGTCATCACCTTCACATGGCCGTAGGCAAATCTGGCATTCATTTCAAGGGTATCGCCCATGAAGCCGTTTATGTAAGCGTGCATGAATACGGTCAGCATCACCCCGATCGACACCACGATCACCGGCAGCCGGCTGCGGCTTTTGTCCCGCATCAATCCCTTGATTAAGAACCGTATCATTGCAGTTTCCCCCTTAATGCTTCCGTTGGACTCATTTTCGCAATTTTCCTTGAAGGCACATAGCTGACAATGGCCGTGGTCACCGTCAGGATCAGCACGGTACTGATGACCAATCCGACACTATACACCGGGTATAGCGTCTGGGCCATGGCCATGCCAAACTGACTGGCATCCAATGGCATGGTCCATCCTACCCTCGCTTGCCAGGCAAGGAGAGGCAGGCCGTATGCCGCAGATACAACCGCTGCGAGTACTGCGTGCATGGTGCCTTCCACAGTGAACAATCCGACCACCTCCTTACGCGTATATCCCAATGCGATATAGGTGCCGATTTCCTTCTGACGGCGGAAGATAGACAGCACCTGGGTGTCAAAGATGGCGAGCATGGCCAGCAGCAGCAATATTCCGTAAAGCACCATCTGACCCGCGTTCTTTGTTTTGATCATATCGTCGACCGCCTTGGTAAGCAATTTTTTTGGCTTCAGTGTCCAGCCGGGAATCTCTGCCCTTTCCGCTTCGCTGTCTCCGAACGTCAGTACGGTCGCTTCCCCCTCCAGCAGGGATATCTCCCATAGTTTATCCAGCGGGATATACACCTGTGCCGCTTCGGCCGAGGGCACGTTTGAGTGGAATATGGCTGTGATGATAATCTCTGCTGCATCGAATGTGCCATTGGCATCCCGCCAGCGGATGGTGGTCCGGTCTCCCACCTCCAGACGGCTGCTGCTGGCCATCATGCCACCGATAAAGGCGGGGATGGCATCGGTCACCGTATCCAGGCTCATTGCCGGAAGTTTGAATATGGATTGATCCGGGTTGATGCCCTTGATGATGGCAGGCATCATCCGACCCTGAGGAAAAATATGTCCCTGCAAGAAAAGCATGGGTTCCATATCGCCTGCCTGGATCTCTGCCCGGACGGCTTCAGGAATGGGCGAATGGCTGTCATAGAGGCTAAGCGGATCAAAGGGGTCGTAGGCTTCATGCCAGTATTGTCCGCCACCAATCTCATAATTGGTCATATCCGTTTTGGCCTGGTGGTCCCAGCCGGTCATCACAGCATTTAGCCAGATAATCACCACAAAGGAAAATGACAGCACAAGCACATTCAGCCAGGTTCTTAGTCCAGCGCCGATCAGGTTGCGGTATGCCAGTTTAATTGAGAGCCACATGATTACCGGATGTTGTGTGTTCGATGGTCTCATCTTTGTCTACCCTGCCGTCGAGCAAGAATATCTTACGGCGCAAGTAGTTGATCACCTTCTCGTCATGGGTGGCGAAGACAAAGGTCGTCTTCAGCTCCCTATTGAGTGTCTCCATGGTTTTCAAGATGTTGTGAGAATTGGTCGCGTCGAGGTTGGCCGTTGGTTCGTCAGCCAGCACCAGGGCGGGCCGTTTGACCATGGCCCTCGCAATGGCCACCCGCTGGCATTCCCCCCCGGATAGCTGGGGTGGCTTGGACCTCTCCTTGTCGGTAAGTCCGACCCACTCCAGCGCGTCCATCACCATTTTCCTTCGCTTATCGGCCCCTGTTTTCAACAGCAGCAACGGAAATTCCACGTTCTCGTATACCGTATGCACCTGCAGCAGGTTGTAGCTCTGGAAGATAAAGCCCATATTTTCTTTCCGCAACCTGGCCGCCTCCTTTGCATTGAGATCGCCGATGGATTGGCCCAGCACCTCCACGCTGCCGTCAGAGGGCGCATCCAACGAGCCAATGATGTTCAGCAGCGTGGTCTTTCCTGAACCGCTCGGTCCGATTAGCCCCGCAAATTCCCCCTCGGCAAAATCCAGGCTGACGTCCTTGAGCGCCGTAAATTCTCCCTTGCCCATGGGGAAGCGCTTGGTAAGGTTTTTTATCCTGATGATGTGCATATCCATTCGTTTAGTGATCATATTCAGTGGTTATAGACCAGCATGACCTGGAAGCCCCTGCCCGCAAACAGCCCGGATTGTTCCGTCTGCTGGGGCAACTGGAATACCTCGGGGTTCCAGAAAGCCATCAGGAAAAGGCTCATGCGGTTAAACTGCCTTTGCCAGTGAGCAAAGCTGTAAAGATGCTTGCCGGTCCAGTCATAAAATAGCATCCCGCTGACATTGTCAAACAATCCGACGGGATAGGAAACAGAACCAGCGGTGATGTGGTTTGTATTTTCGAAGGCAAAAGCTTCACGGTCGAGCGATAAAACCAGTTGTTCGGCCAGCAGGTGCAGACCATTGCCAATTCCAAATGTGTAGTCGGCACCGAGTACCGCCATCTGCTGGTTGGTAAACATGCCCACATCATGGCGCTTGTTGATCCAGGCTGCCTCCAGCCAAAGTCCGACTTCCACATCCATCCTGACATCAAAGCCATAGCGGTTTTCAGGGATATTGGTCAATCCGGGGAGTCCGATACAGGGCATGGGTGGCGGACAATAATCCGGGAAATGCTGGTCGGCCTTGCGGTGGTGAAAGGAAAAAGCCATTTCCCCGCCGGTCAGCGGAAGCTGCAGCCTGCCGCCGTATTCCGGTTTTTTATCGGTAGTCGGACCCGTTTCCCAGGTTTTGGGTCCGATGTTCCCGTACAGGCCCCACAGCCAGATATTTGCATTGTTCAGGAAATAATAGCGGCCCAGCACTCCCCACACCCCATCGGTCAATTGCAGGGGGTCACGGGGATCTACCTGGTCAAACCACATCAGCGGGCGCAGCAGGGAGGCCGATCCGAAATTGATCTTCTGCAGTCCGACTCTAAACTCAAGCTGGTTGGTGGAATACCTTGCCCAGGCGCGATATGCCTTCAACTGCCCTTCCGTATTCAGGCTGTCAAACATGGTCATGCCTGCGCTTCCGCTGATATTTGCCGAAGCCTCAAAGCCTGTAAAACGTCCCTCCCCGAGGTCCAAATCCAGGTTGGCCTGCGGGATATACCTGCCGCCCATCCATAGAGGGAGGTCATTGCCCGGGTTCACATTTGCCCATGCAGAAGCCTGTCCCCGAAAGGAAAAGGCCTGTGCCTGCAAGGATGCGTTCCCGCTTGCCGCGAGGCTGATCAGACACCATATGAATAACCGGGTTTTCAATAATCGTCGGATGGTTTATTTCTCATTCGGATAATATAATTCTCATCGGATGGTTTATTTTTCATAGGGAACTATCCCATAGGTAAAGAGCCTCGAAAGCTCCATGACCAGGTCCTGCGGACTGTCATACATTTGCAGCATGCGTTCATCGGTGATCAGTTCCAGCAGTTTGTAAGACATTAGCAAAAAAGCCTCTGGCTTAAAATCATCACGTAGCCATCTCTTTTCCTGGGCTGTTTTGAAATCTTTTACGATCTCCTCCCATGCCTTGATGGATAGTTCCTCCACATAACCCGACAATCCGAGTTCGGGCGATTGATAAAAGTCATTCAGGAATTCCTTGCTGATCTCATTGGTGCCTTCCATTTTAGTCATCAGCATGGCCTCCATTTTCTGGCGGGTGGTCGTGGTCTCGTCTGACATGATCTGCCGGAATTGCTCCATCCCTTGCACGACCTCCCTCTGGTACACTTCCTTGGCCAGTTCGATCTTATTGCCAAAATGCCGGTAAAACGTCATTTTACTCACGGCGGCCTCCCGGCAAATTTCTTCAACGCTTACCCGCTTGAAACCATGTTTCCAAAACAGAGCCCTGGCCGCATCCAGGATGGATCGATGCTTCGGATTCATACGTGTGGTAACCATACCTTACAAATTTTTTTCAAATTTACGATTTTGATAACATAAAACGATTTTCGTAACATTATTTAATTAATTTAACATTTGATGTTTAAAACAGAATTAACCTTAGACTCCCTGTAATTCTTTATTTTTACCCCTGGTTTCTTAAGCGTTCCATCATTAAACCCACAAAACATGAAAAGAACCATTGCCGCAATTTTCAGTCTTCTTATACTGGCTGCAATCCCCCTCATTGCCCAGGTAAGGGATGAATTCAGGGTTCCCGACATCGCCGGTTTCCAGACCCTTAAGATGGACCCCCATTTGCATACCGTATTCTCTGACGGACTCGTGTGGCCGACCGTCAGGGTTCACGAGGCCTGGCGTGAAGGGCTGGATGCCATTGCCATTACAGAGCACATTGAATACCGGCCATTTTTACAGGACGTACCCGGTGACCACAACCGGGCGTATGACATTGCACGTCCTGTCGCTGACCAAATGGGAATCATCCTGATTCATGGCAGTGAGGTCACGCGCGGCATGCCCCCGGGCCATTTCAATGCCCTGTTTTTGTCGGATGCGAATGCACTGGAGAAAGAAGACTGGAGAGATGCACTGCGTGAAGCACGGGACCAGGGCGCGTTCATTTTCTGGAACCATCCGGGATGGGACCGGCAGCAACCGGACACCACCCTTTGGTGGGAAGAGCACACCTGGTTGCTGGAGAACAGGATGCTGCACGGCATCGAGGTGGCAAACGGCTGGATCTATGCACCCGAGGCCATCCAATGGTGCATGGAACACAATTTGACAATGATCGGCTCTTCTGACCTTCACAATCCCAGCAGCATGGATTATGACCTTGGCGGGGGGCAGCGTCGCAGCATGACCCTGGTTTTCGCCCGTGAGCGCAGCGCCGAAGGCATTCGTGAAGCCCTGGACGCGCGCCGCACGGCCGTATACTTCAAGGACAATATTGCCGGACCCCAGGAGTTGCTTGACGCGCTTTTCAGGGAATCGCTGGTGGTGGAGTCGGTGACACGGCATGCAAACAGATTCGGAGTTACGCTATACAACCCCACGGACATTCCGCTGGAACTGTCAAAGGCAGCGGGCAATGAAGCAGGTCTGGAGTTCTTCCGACAGGTGACTGTGCCGGCACGGGGGTACCGCAATATAAACGTTTATATGGCCGACTCATCGTCTCGTGAGTCGATTGAGCTGCAGCTGCAGGTAGACAATTTTATCGTGGGACCCGGAATGGGACTACCGGTCAGGATGCAACTCACACCAGACGATGAATAGCCCAGTTCCAATCAGGATTGAGCCGTAACCGTCACTGAACCAA
>SLNU01000155.1 GCA_007132865.1 Bacteroidales bacterium
CAGCCGACCGGGGAATAGAAACCGGGGCACATTTTATTTTCGGACTGCCCGGAGAGAGCCGCGAGCAAATGCTTGCACAGGCCGGGATCATCAATGGCCTGCCGCTGAACTCCGTGAAATTTCACCAGTTGCAGATTGTCCGCGGTACGGAAATGGCCAGGGAATACGCTGTCTCTCCTGAACTTTTCAATTTATTTTCATTGGAAGAATACCTGGATTTTATTTCCCGGTTCATTGAGCGCCTGCGTCCCGGTTTGTTGATCGAACGATTAACCGGGGAGGTCCCGCCCCGGTTCAATGCCGGTCCCGGTTGGGGGGGGCTGCGGACAGACCAGGTGTTGCTGCGGATTGAAAAACGCTTGGAGGAAATAGACACCTGGCAGGGAAAACACTGGTCTGGGTGAGTCGTGGATGCGGTGTCCTGGCTGAGATTTGTCGTGGTTGTGGTGTTCCTGCCATTGTTTTAACCGAAATAAGAGGTTTTTTATATTTTTGTGCTTTCGCTCCGAATTTGTGCTTTCGCCGAAAACCTTTTAAACTACATCAATGGAAAATAACCAGAAAGGAATGATCGCCCGGATGCTTGGCGCCGTCGAGCGGGTGGGGAACAAGCTGCCACATCCTGGGACCCTGTTCGCCATCTTTGCCGTGGGCATTGTCTTTTTAAGCGGGATCGCATCCCTGTTCAATGTCACTGCGGTTCACCCGGGAACCGGGGAAGACGTGGAGGTGGTCAACCTGGTCAGCCAGCGCGGGCTGCATCTGATCATGACCAATATGGTGGTGAACTTTACCTCTTTTGCACCATTGGGGACCGTTCTGGTGGCCTTGCTTGGGATCGGGATTGCGGAGTCCAGCGGACTGATGTCGACCGGGCTTCGCCTGCTGGTAATCTCTGCACCAAAAAAGCTGCTCACCTTTGCCATCGTTTTTGCAGGCATTCTTTCAAATACGGCCAGCGAGGTTGGCTATGTGGTCCTGGTTCCGCTGGGCGGCATGATATTCCTTGCCGTGGGAAGAAACCCCATAGCAGGTATTGCCGCGGCCTTTGCCGGGGTTTCAGGCGGGTATTCGGCAAACCTATTGCTTGGTACAATCGATCCGCTGCTTGCCGGACTTTCAGAAGAGGCTGCACGGATCATTGACCCCGCCTATACAGTGAATCCTGCTGCCAACTACTACTTCATGTTCGTCTCCACCTTTTTCATTGCGGTGATTGGGACCTGGGTGACCGAAAAAGTCGTTGTTCCCCGCTTGGGTGCCTATACCGGCGATGCCAAGCCTGAGGAGATAAAACAGCTGGATGCAATGGAAAAACGAGGGCTGAAGTATACGTTTTGGGCATTTCTTGCGATCGTGCTTTTAATTATATACAGTGTGGCCCCTGTAAGCGGTGGTATATGGGAGCATATTCCGGGATCGGGACTGATGCGTGACCCGGATACCGGGGGTCTGCTCCGATCTCCGTTTATGAGCGGGATTGTTGCGCTGATCTTCCTGATCGCCGGCGTACTTGGCGTGGTTTACGGGATCGGGGCCAAAACCCTTAAAAGCAATTATGATGTGATCAACGGCATGGGCAAGGCCATGTCGACCCTGGGCACTTACATCGTGCTGGTTTTCTTTGCGGCACAATTTGTGGCCTATTTTAACTGGACGAACCTCGGACTGATCTTTGCGATCAAGGGAGCCAATGCCATCGGGACACTCGGAATGGGAAGGATCCCGTTGATGATCGCCCTGGTGCTCGTGGCCGCCATGATCAATCTGGTCATAGGTAGCGCCAGCGCCAAATGGGCCATTTTGGCACCTGTCTTTATTCCCATGTTCATGCTACTGGGCTATTCGCCTGAATTTACCCAGCTGGCTTACCGGGTTGGCGACAGCGTTACCAATGTGATTGCGCCCATGATGTCTTATTTTGCGATGATCGTGGCATTCATTGAACGTTACGATAAAAAGGCGGGGATCGGGACCATCATCGCGACCATGCTGCCCTATACCATTGTCTTCCTGGGGGCCTGGCTGATCATGCTGATATTCTGGATACTGGCCGGGCTGCCCATCGGACCGGGGGCACCTTTGTTCTACTCATTGTAAAGACCCACAAGTCCGTTTCCCTTAGCCAGGCAGAAGGGCTGCCGTGTTCCGGGTAGACCAGGGAGTGTTCTGCAGACCAGAGCGCCTGCAGGACGATATGGTATCCGTTTTTTTTCTATTTTTACATTAAAACCATTACAGGCAATGCACCAATCCGAAAGAGATACCATCCTGGTACCCACCGATTTTTCGGATGTCTCGGATTTTGCCATTGACCATGCCGTGGAGATTGCCAAAATCTTCAACCATCGGATCTGTCTGCTGCATGTGGTCAGCAAGCGCACTCCGGGGACCAAGCGGCATATTGCAATTCAGGAAAAGCTACAAACGCAGGCCGATGCCGTTTCACGCAGGACCAGGCTTTCGGTAAGTTTCCTGGTGGAGGCGGGCAGCATATTCACCATGATCAGTGAAGTGGCAGACCGCATCGCCGCAGAGTTTATCGTCATGGGGATTCACGGGAAAAAAGGCGTGCAGCATCTGCTCGGAAGCTTTGCCTACAAGGTGGTCTGCAGTGCCAATGTGCCGGTAATGGTGGTCAAGCATATGCACCACCACGTCGGATACAAAAACATCATCGTACCCATTGATTTTTCCCGGGAAAGCACACAGAAGATCACCCAGGCAATCTTGTTTGCAAAGTATTTTAATGCCAGGGTCCGGGTGTTCGGGTTTTTATCTTCCATTAACAAAGCCAAGATTATCAAGAAGGAAGCCTTGCTTAAAAATGTGACCGATGTGTTCAAAAAGCAGCGTATCCCTGTCACGACCGACCTGTTGGTGAAGCCCGGCACTGACTGGGAGGGTGCCCTGATGCGTTTTGCAGAAGAAACGGATGCCGACCTGATCATGATCGTTGCGGAGAAAGGCAGCCGGATTCCGGAGATCTTTTCTTCGAACTCGGCAGAGAGCATCATCGACAAGGCCGATGTTCCCGTGCTTACTTTTGTACCGCAGGCCGAGGACCAGGTCTCAACGGGCAGTAAAAAGGCCATCGTCCGCTCTTTCGTAGACCCCCTGGGTTTACTGGACAGTAAACCCGGTAATGATGATAGAAACTTTTGAGAATACCCGCCTGGCCTTTAAGGACCGGTCAGACCGGGAGTTGAGAAAGGCTTACTGGCTTTTTCGTCTGGTGGGTAACCCCTTCCTGGTAAAAGTTGGTGCGATAAAATTGCGGATTGCGCTGTGGCTGCGCTTTCCGGTTAACTGGATTCTGAAGCCAACCATCTTCAGCCATTTTTGCGGAGGAGAACAGATCAGTGAATGCGGGGGGACCATTGAACGGCTCGCCGCCGGTGGCATACAAACAATATTGGACTATTCCGCAGAAGGCAGGGAAACCGACGCCGAGTTTGACCGGACTGCCCATGAGGTGATGGAAACAATTAAAAAAGCGGTGTCAGACAAAAACATCCCTTATGCCGTATTCAAGCCAACCGGCATGGCCCGCTTCGGCCTGCTGGAAAAATTGCAGTCACGCAAGGCGCTGACAGCTGCGGAGCAAGCTGAGCTGGAACGGGTGCATGGGCGGATCGGGTCCATTTGCCGCCTGGCGGAGGAAACCGGGGTTCCCGTAATGGTGGATGCCGAGGAAAGCTGGATACAGGATGCGGTGGACCGGCTGGTGGAGGACCTTACCCTCAAGTACAATAAAGGCCGGCCCTTGATTTTTAACACGCTGCAAATGTATCGCCACGATCGTCTGGATTACCTGGAACGGTTTCTTTCCCGCTCCCGGGCAATGGGAGTTATGCCCGCTTTCAAACTGGTACGAGGGGCCTATATGGAAAAGGAGCGTGAGCGGGCCATCGCCATGGATTATCCATCTCCGATATATCCCGACAAGCCTTCCACAGACGATGCTTATGACAAGGCCACACGGTTTTGCCTGGAGCATGTCGACCATATGGCCGTTTGCATTGGGACCCACAATGAGAACAGCTGTGCGCTGGCCGCGGAGGCGATGGACGGACTTGGCATTCCGCACAACCATCCGCGGGTTTCCTTTGCACAGCTCCTCGGGATGAGCGACCACATCAGTTATCCGCTCGCAGCCGACGGTTTCAACGTTTGCAAATATGTCCCGTACGGACCTGTCAGAACAGTCGTACCTTATCTCATCAGGAGGGCGGAGGAAAACACCTCTGTTGCCGGACAGACATCCAGGGAATTGTATCTTATCAGAAAAGAGATCCAACGGAGAAAAATGGCCCATACCAGTTCCTGAGGTTACTTGCTTCCCGGTTTTCGGGGTGAACAGAATCCTGGGGCTCGGTACTTCCCGGTCCTGCGGCGCTACGTCCTGTGTCGCTACTTCCCGGTCCTGCGCTGCCTGACGGCATCGAAAGCCAGTATGGCTACCGATACGGAAACATTGAGGGAGTCGATGCTTCCGGACATGGGGATTCGGACCAATGCGTCTGCATGCTCCCTCCAATAAGCGGATAGTCCCTTGTCCTCAGCCCCGAAAACCAGTGCTGTGGGTCCCGAAAGATCTTCAAGGTAATAGTCGGATGCTTTTTGCAGGGCCGCGGCAAGGATCTTTGGTTTCTTGCCGGAGGGGCCAGCCGGAAGCCTGCGTATCCAGTCAGTCGCTTCATCAGGCTGGCAAACAGTGATGGGCACCGTGAATACGCATCCCAGGCTTGACCGGATCACATTCGGGTTGAACACATCGGTTCCCGGATCACAGATCAGTACCGCATCCATCCCGGCCGCATCAGCTGTCCTGAGAATGGCTCCCAGGTTCCCGGGCTTTTCCACGGCCTCCAGGACCAGGACCAGGGGGTCTGGTTTCAGTATGATCTGGTCAAGGACCGGTAGTTGCTTTCCGGCCACCAGCATAATACCCTCCTTGTTTTCCCTGTATGCCAGTTTGTCGTATACTGCCCGGCTTACTTCCACCAGCGTTCGGCCTGCTTCTCCGTCCAGGTCAACCGGGTATGCAGCATCTGCCGTGTAGATCTGCGGGCATACCAGCAAATGCGCCACCCGGACCCCTGAGCGCAATGCCAGCGAAACCTCACGCCGGCCTTCCACCACGAACAAACCCGAACTTTTCCGCTCGGCAAGTTTTTGCTGCAGCCTTAAGATTTTTTTAACCAGCGGATTGCTGGTGGATGTTATTTCCGGGGTTTTCATGGCGAATATGTTGTGGGTTCCCCAGGGGTACTGAAGAACCATTTACCGAAGAAGAAACAGGCGCAAGCCAGAAGGTAGCTGCCGAATGCCACCAGCATGACGATCCGGAATCCCGACTCCACAGCGATCAGGGTTGCCAGGGATGTGCTGATTACCGACAGGCAACCGTTGATGCCCCATGCCCATGGGATCTGGGTATGATCGTATGCGGCCAGAAAACGGATTCCGAGCGGAAACATCATGCCCATAAAAAAGGCTGGTATGGCTATGGTGACAAGGCTCAGCAAGGTTTTCACGAACAATGGAACGTGGAGGGTTTCGCGGATCAGCGGTGTCAGAAGCAGCGTATATACAAGAAGTATGCCCGCCACGACCAGAGCGACCCTTTGTATGGATGCCTGTGGAATCTTGATACGTCCAGAGGCCAGGCTTCCGGCACCACTGGCAATCAGCATCGTACTGATTACAGCAGAAAGGGCATATACCGGGTGGCCCAAATAGAGCACAAACCGTTGTATCAGTATGATCTCCGCAAACATATATCCCAGTCCCAAAGCCCCGAAATACAGCAGGGTGCCGCTTTTTCGGCGGGGGCTTCGCCTGAGTCGCAGCAAGGGCAGTATGATCAGCAACAATGCAAGCAGAAAACTTTGCACAAGGGTAACCATCACGATAAGGTACCCCAGTTCGAGGAAAGGCACATTGTCCTGTCCAAAGGTTTCGCTCAGGCGTGGGAGGTGTTTCAGGCGCAAAAACTGCGAAAAATATGGCCGGTCATCCGTTGCCGGGTCGATCACAAAGCCATAGTCCCTCTCCAATCCGCTGGTCCCCTCCATAATCAGGTCGAGGTACGTCAGCAAGGATGCTTCCTCGATCATGTTGAAACGGGTCCTTTCCCCTTCCTGTATGTCCGGAAGCAAGGCAGGATCGAAATACATCCGCTCTCCGAAGGACCTGGTCCGCGCGACCTCCTGCTCGGTGAGCGCTTGTTTTTTCAGCACAAACGTGATGGTCCCCCATGACCGTAGGGCTGCAATGTGGTCTGACGGATGAGCAATCCCGTTCTGCCTGGCGGTTTCCACCAATGTGGCCATAAGTTTCAGTGTAGTCCTTGCAGGATAGTCGACCCATGAGGAAACGGCGATCACGCCCCCGGGCGACAGGGCTTCCCACATCAGCTGGAAGGCCTCCTTCGTAAGCGAATAATCTTCCCGCAAGGCATTCAGTCCGGCAGTGCCCCCAAAGGACTCCAGCAGCGGAAGGGCAATCATGTCGTATTCTCCGGGCGGAACGTTTGCCAGGAAATTCCGGACCTGCATATTCTGCGCATTTAGCCGGTCCTGGTGCATCAGGTTTCCGGAAGCCTCTGCGTAGCGGGTCTGCATCAGGCGGAACACGCCGCCATTCTCAAATACGGCATCCACCCTCCTGGCCCCTGACAGCAGAGCCTGTGACACGGCTGAACCCGGACCGGGCCTCAATATCAGTACCTTTTCCCGGTCTGCCATCACATAAGGCAGGGCCATGGTGGTATGGTCAAGAATGTGGCTGCTGGCATCCGGGTCATGCCGGGGAATTACCCCGTACATATCCCCGTTTACAAACACCTGCTTTTTCACCGGGATGGCTCCTGTGTATGCCAGGCTAAGGGCAGGGGCATACCTGAGCGCGGGACCCTGCACGACCTTGATATGACCCTGTATGTCCGGCTCGCTGTATACGATGCTGGTTTCCGGCAGGTTCAGGGTGCGGGAAAGGCCCTTGTATTCGGATAATGTCAGACTGCCCGGCTGTTTTAGCATGAACAGGGAGGTTACAACCGCAAGGATGTTGAAAGCAATCAGGCCGTAGCGTGATCCAGGCCGCATGCTGAGGAGTCCGCCACCCACCGAAAGCAGTCCGATCAGGGGAGGGGCATGCAGGGGGTGAATGGCCCCGGATAGGACCAGGATCAGCAATCCCCCGACTCCCGATCCCAGCAAATTTGAGAAATAATACGTCCCGATCGAACGGGCATGCTGTATGAAAACAATGCCAATGGCCAGGGCCCCGAAGAAAAAGGGCAGGAAAAAGAGCAGGTAATTTGCAGCCAGAATAGGGAATTGTGACCGGTCAGAGAACAACAGGTACACATCAAAGCGAAACATTTCCAGGCGGGCGGCCTGGAATACCAACATCATCAACAGACCGCTGAGGGTCATCAGTGCGGGTACCAGCCAGGGAGACCAGTGAAGTAGTTTTTTTCGCGCCAGCGCCAGCAGGGTCCCGCTAGCCCCGAATCCCAGCATGGCCACCGAGATGATCATGTAGGCAAAGTGGTGCCACTGAACCATCGAGATCAGCTGCATCAGGGCCAACTGAAAGGCAATAATGGCCGCAGAATGCAGTCCGATACCCGTGATCAGACGTTTTTCCATACCCGTATTCGGGTGTTTTTCCATACCTGGAA
>SLNU01000141.1 GCA_007132865.1 Bacteroidales bacterium
GAATAAATAACTGTAAAACCCATTTGTATGAAGAGTGACCTTGATATTGCCAAGGCGTCCAAGATGCGCCCGATCACTGAAATTGCTGCCAAATTAGGAATCCAGGAAAGCGATCTGCACCAGTATGGCAAACACATTGCCAAGCTGCCGGTGAAGCTCATTGACGAGAAGGCTGTCCGACAGAAAAAACTGGTGCTGGTCACCGCCATCACACCGACCCCGGCCGGTGAAGGTAAGACGACGACTTCCATCGGGCTGACCGAAGGACTGAACCGCATCGGGGTCAAAACGACCGTGGTAATCCGGGAACCTTCACTCGGACCGGTTTTTGGGATCAAGGGGGGTGCCGCAGGAGGTGGCTTCGCACAGGTGCTGCCGATGGAAGACATCAACCTGCATTTTACCGGTGACATTGCGGCAGTGGAAAAGGCCCACAACTTGCTTTCGGCTTTGATAGACAATCACCTGCAAAGTAAGAACAACAGCCTGAATCTGGATCCCCGCAAGATTATTTGGAAGCGGGTGATCGACATGAATGAAAGGGCGCTGCGCGATATTATTGTCGGACTGGGTGGTCCGAAGCAGGGCGTCCCCCGACAGACCGGCTTCGACATTGCTGCTGCTTCTGAGATCATGGCTGCGCTTTGCCTGGCGACGGACCTGGAGGATCTGAAAGAGAAGTTCGGGAATATACTGGTGGGTTTTACCTATGACGACGAGCCTGTGTATGCAAGGGACTTCAAAGCCCAGGGTGCCATGGCCGCACTGATGAAGTATGCCATCATGCCCAACCTGGTACAGACCATTGAGGGGAATCCCGCGATTATTCACGGGGGACCCTTTGCAAACATTGCGCAGGGCACCAACACCCTGATCGCCACTAAGATGGGACTGACCCACTCGGATTTTGTAGTGACTGAGGCAGGTTTTGCATCCGAACTCGGTGCAGAAAAATTCCTGGACATCAAATGCCAGTACGGCGGTTTGTCACCCAATGCATCGGTGATCGTGGCCACCATCAGGGCACTGAAGTACCACGGCGGCGTGAAGCTGGCCAAGCTGACCGAAGACAACCCGGAAGCAGTTAAGAAAGGGCTTCCCAACCTGGAGAAGCATATTGAGAACATCAAACATTTCAACCTGAATCCCGTAGTGGCGATCAACAAATTTGCCACCGACAGCGATGCCGAGGTCGAGGCAGTGCGCGCCAGGTGTGAAGAGCTCGGCGTGAAGGTCGCCATTTGTGAGGCCTGGGCCAAAGGGGGCGAGGGTGCCATCGAACTGGCCAAACTGGTGAAGGAGGCAGCCGATAGTTGCACCACTTGCTTTAAGCCTTTGTATGACTTTGATTGGGATGTGGAGAAAAAGCTGCATACCATTGCCACCAAACTTTATGGCGCTGACCATGTGGAATACACCGTCAAGGCCAAAGCCCAGATCAAGCAGTTCGAAAAGATCGGGATAGATAAGCTGCCTGTCTGTGTGGCCAAGACCCAGAAGTCCCTCTCTGACGACCAGTACAAGCTGGGCCGGCCAACGGGGTTCACCGTGAAGATCAGGGAATTTGAGATTGCTGCCGGTGCCGGATTCCTGATTCCGATCGCGGGTACGATCATGCGCATGCCCGGTCTGCCGTCACATCCGTCGGCCGAGAACATCGACATCGACAAGGACGGCAACATTTCCGGTCTGTTCTAGCAGGGATATTCCAAGCGGAATGATAGGATTGACGCGGGGTGCATTGCCGGTTCAGGTGGTGCGTCCCGTTTCTTTTAGTGTGCGTCCAGTCCGCGCCACATTTAGTGCACATCCAGTCCGTGCCGCATATAGATGAGGTGCTCCAGCGTTTTGAGGATCTCTTCCATGTATTCATTCACGGCCCGGACGCTGCCCGGCAAAGTGTAGATCAGGGTGCCGGCCATCAATCCGGCCACGCCTCTGCTCAGCAAGGCATTGGGCTTTTCTGCCCCGTACTTGACCCGTATCATCTCCATGATGCCCGGAATTTCCTTGTCCAACATCGGTTCCACCGTTTCAACCGTGATGTCCCTCGGACCAATTCCCGTCCCGCCGGTGGTGATGATTACGTCCACTTCATCGTATACGGTTCGTTCAATCAGCACCTTGAGGCTGGATGCATCATCGGGTATGACGGCATGGTTGACTTCGATCTTGCGTGGCTTGCCTTCGAAATGCCGGTTCAGGATCTCCACGATTCGCGGACCGCTGCGGTCTTCGTACTGGCCTTTGCTGGCCCGGTCGCTTAGCGTGATGATATGAAAGCGCAGAATCCTGGGGACGTACTCCAGGATGTCGCCCGACTTCAGTGACCCCTGGCGGATGACGCGGGCAAAAATCCCCTCCTTTGGCATCACACAATTGCCGACCTCCCGGAAAATCGCGCATGAGGTGCCGTGGCATTCCTTGCCAATTTGGGTGATCTCAAGTTCCACATTTTCCCCGACAAAACGGTCCAACGGCGAGGTTTTCACAAGCTCGACCCCTTCGGTGGTGATGTTCTCGGCAAATTCACCGAAGGCGATCGACCTGCCGGCTTCCCTGCTGAACCGGTCAACGCTTTCCTTGCCCAGCAAGCTGACTTGCCGGTGCCATGCCCCGGCATGGGCATCCTCCATCACGCCCAGGTGGTTCAGGGTAATCTCATCCACGGATTTCTTGATGGTGCCTTTCTCTTTGGAAACGTTTACGCTTAAAATCTTGAGAGACATATTGGGATTGTTTTTATTTTTTGGTTTTATCAACCAATGTGATTCCATCAATTACCATTTGCTTGTCGACGGCCTTGCACATATCGTAAATGGTAAGCAGGGCCATGCTGACTGCTGTGAGGGCTTCCATTTCCACCCCGGTCTGCCCGTTGCATTTTACGGTGGAGGTGACCATGATGCCGCAAACTTCGGCGGACTGGCCCTCGGTGGCGGGAACCGGCTGCGTGCTCACTTCCACCCTGGTGATGGGCAAGGGATGGCAAAGCGGAATCAGCGAAGAGGTTAGCTTGGCGGCCTGGATGCCGGCAATTTCAGCCACTGTCAGTACGTCCCCTTTTTTTATCTGGTTTTCGGTAATGAGGGCAAGGGTTTCCGGCCTTAGGTGAATAAACCCACGGGCCGTTGCCGACCGTTTCTGTATCGGCTTGTTGCCCACATCCACCATGCGGGCCTTGCCGGTTTCGTCTGTATGTGAAAATTTGTTCATATTACGCTCATAAAATTTACCATGTGAAGCCACCCGGAGTCTATCCTCCAATATTGTGAAAACAATTGGAGAGGTTTACCGTCCCCTTTTCGGGTTTCACCAGCAGCGCCATCTCCATGGCCTTTTTGATCCCCAACTCCCGGATGTCAAATTCCAAATCGCTGAACAGGCATGGCTTTATTTTGCCGTTGCTGGTCAGTCGCAAGCGGTTGCAGTGGGTGCAGTCCCCGCCGCTGCCGCCCTGTACGATGCCGAAATGTCCGGTTTTAAGGTCCATCTCCGGGATAAACCTTCCCTCCAGCCCGTTCTCCCGGCAGTAACGGTCCACTTCTGCCGCATCCGACGCATTGGCGCCTTCCTTTACGACGCAGTTCACCTTTATGGGACTTAGCCCTGCCTTCCTGGCGGCTTCAATGCCCCGGAACACCTTGTTAATGTCACCGCCCCGCGTCACTTCGTGGAATTTTTTCGCATCCACGGTGTCGAGGCTTACATTGACGCGGTGCAGTCCGGCCATTGCCAGCGGGGCCGCAAATCTTTCCAGCAGGATGCCGTTGGTGGTCATCGCAATGTCTTTCACCCCGGGCACCGAGGCGATCATGGAAACCAGTTCCACGATGTCTTTCCTGACCAGCGGTTCTCCGCCGGTCAGCCGGATCTTGTCCACTCCGAGCGGCACGGCCACGGAAACAACATCGCGTATCTCTTCATAGGTCATGATCTCCTCATGCCTGAGCATACACACCCCTTCCTCCGGCATGCAATAACGGCAGCGCAGGTTACAGCGGTCGGTCACTGAGATCCGCAGGTAATTAATATTCCTGTTATACTGGTCGAACATCTGCGAGGCTTCCTTTCTTTAATTCATATACTCCCTGTCGGATAGACATGATGCCATCCGCAAGGCACATGGCATGGATATGTGCCGATCCGTGGTAGGAAACCGGCTCCACCTCCATGGACTGGTTGAATCGGACCGGGATGAACTCGAGCCGGTCGGCCTTTTTCCTTTTGAAGTCCACACCCAGGGGCATTTTCAGTATCATTGGCCGGTAATCGCGACCCATTTTTGCATATAGCAGCGGCTTGACAAAGGTCTCAAAATTGATGAACGACGATACCGGGTTCCCGGGAAGTCCGAATATGACCTTGTCACCAGCCCGGCCGAACACAGTCGGACGCCCCGGCTTCACAGCGACTTTCTGAAAAAGTATCTCCACCCCGTTCTTCTGCATGATGCGGGGCACAAAGTCAAACGCTCCCATCGACACGCCCCCGGTCAGGATTACCACGTCGTTTTCTGCAAGGGCCCGGGAGATGGCCATTTCCGTGGCATCTTCATCGTCCGGAACAATGCCCATATAGTTGGGTGTACAATGTGCAGCCTGCACCTGTGCCGCGAGTTGAAAGCCATTGCTGTTGCGGATCTGTCCCGGTCCGGGTTGGTTTTCCGGTTCCACCAGTTCATCTCCGGTAGACAGGATGCCTACCCTTGGCTTTTTGGCGACCAGGGGATTCACACAGCCAGTGGCAGCCAGGATCGCGATATGCTGGGGTAGGACCGGCATGCCTTTCTGCCAGACGCGGTCCCCCGCTTTTACATCTTCGGCCTTCCGGGCGATGTTTGCTGCCGTTTTTTCTCCGGTGAAACGGATGCGATCAGGACCTGTTTCTGCGGTTTGCTCCACCATGATCACCACGTCGGCCCCCTGCGGAATCATTGCACCGGTCATGATTTGGGTGCATTGTCCGGGTTTGACTTTCATTGATGGCACTTGTCCCGCTGCGATTACCTCCAGCACTTCAAGTTCCATCTCCAGGTCTTCCCGGCGGCATGCATAGCCGTCCATCGCCGCTTTGTCAAAAGGAGGCATGTCCACATCCGAGTACACGTCTTCGGCCAGCACGCGATTCAGGGCGTCCCCGAAAGGAACACGCTCCGTTCCACTTGCCTTTGCGGTGGACAATACAATATCAAGGGCCTTTTCGTAAGTAATCATTGTTTACAGGTCGATGACCTCATAGGTCTGGTCCAGCAGGTTAATCGTCAGTAATTTGTTTTGAAGGATCCCTTCCTTTTTCAGCAATACCTTCAGCGCCTCAGCCACCTGTATGGAGGCGGCAAGTGCAGGCGTAAAGGAGGGATTCCCCAACTGTGTTTCCATGCCTTTTTCCACCCCTTCGGGAAATAGCTTGTCCAGCGTGCGGTCTCCGGGCATGATCGTCGTTACCTGGGCATACCAGCCAGCAATGGCGGCAAACACCATCGGGATGGAAAGGGCTTCGGCAGCCTCCTGAACGGTCCGCCTGGAAGAGACGTTGTCAAGCGCATCGCAGACAAGGTCATGGCCCTTCAGGATTTCGACCGCATTTTCCGGATCCAGTCGCAGGTGTCTGACGGTCACCTTCACGTCGGGGTTGATTCTTTCAATATGTTTCCCGGCCTCTGGGGCCTTTGGCTGACCAAGGTTGTCCGGACGGGAGAGCAGCTGCCGGTTCAGGTTCGACGCTTCAAATACGTCCCCGTCTATTGCGGTGATATGCCCGATCCCGAGCCTTGCCAGCATCTCCAGGATATGCCCTCCGAGTCCGCCACAACCCACCACTGCCACGCGGAAATCGCGAAGCTGCAGGTTCTCGCCGGGGCTCAGCATGCTTTCATTTCGGATATATCTTTCCATCCTGGAAAATTTGCACACGAAATTACAAAATTCCCACGAATGTTTGGATTTGCCAGAATGTGCCTATTTTTGTTGTTTGTCATAAGGGGCGCGAACCCACCACGGGCACGGACCCACCACGGGCGCGAACCCGAACGGGAGCGGACCAACTACCGCAGACCCAAACACGGGCGTATGCCCACATATGTAACCTATGTTGAAAAACTGGAAATTGGGCTTGCTTTTTATGTTTCTCAGCGGACTGGTGCTGCTGTTCATTGTCGCACCGTTGGCAGGGCTTTTCCTGAAGACCACCGGCGGGCAGTATGCTGAAGCATTGTCTGATCCGGAAGTGGGACGCAGCATCCGCCTGACCCTTTTCAGCTCGTTTTTGGGCACGGTCGTATTCGGACTTGCAGCCATTCCGCTGGCCTATATTCTGGCCCGGAAGGATTTTTTTCTGAAGGGGCTGGTAAACGGTTTGGTCGACCTGCCCGTGGTCATTCCGCACTCAGCTGCCGGGATCGCGATACTGGGTGTCGTCAGCCGGGGCACTTTGATCGGCAGGGCAGGGGAGGCTGCCGGAATCTCTTTTGTCGGTGGCACAGCAGGGATCGTGCTGGCCATGGCATTCGTCAGCATCCCATTTCTTATTAATGCGGCCCGGGACGGATTTGCCGCAGTGCCGGAAAAACTGGAAAAGGCTGCCCTGAACCTGGGCGCCTCCCCATGGAGGGTGTTCTTTACGATCTCCCTTCCCATGGCCAGGCGATCGGTTCTGACCGGGCTGACCATGATGTGGGCCAGGGGACTGAGTGAATTCGGGGCAGTGGTGATTATTGCCTACCATCCCATGGTGACACCGGTATTGATCTGGGAACGGTTTGCCTCATTCGGACTGGCCTATGCGCGTCCGGTGGCGGCCATATTCGTGCTGGTGTGCCTGCTTGTTTTCATAGGCATGCGCCTGCTGTCACAAAAAAGCCTGCATGTTAGAAATTAAGAACATACACGTTTCGTTTCCGGGTTTCTCGCTGGAGGATATTTCTCTCGGACTGAAAAAGGGAGAATACCTGGTTTTGCTTGGCGTGTCGGGCGCGGGGAAAACGGTGCTGCTGGAGGTGCTGGCCGGACTGGTAAAACCGGTATCCGGACAGGTTTTGCTGAACGAAAAGGACATTACCCGCCAAAGGATACAGGAGCGGGGAATCGGATTGGTGTACCAGGACCTGAGCCTGTTTCCCCATATGTCGGTTGCGGAGAACATTGCCTATCCGCTGAAGAACCGGATCCATGGCCGTGACCGGATCAAAGAGGAGGTGCTTTCCCTTGCCGTGCAAACCGGAATCCCACACTTGCTGGACCGTTACCCGGGCACCCTTTCCGGAGGTGAAGCCCAGCGGGTGGCCCTGGCACGCACCCTTGCTTCAAATCCCGAAGTGCTGTTGCTTGACGAGCCCCTGGCCAATCTGGACGTGAAGCTAAAGACTGAGCTAAGGAGCCTGCTGCGCCGCATACACAAATCCGGCAAAACCATGATCCACGTGACCCATGACTTCATGGAGGCTGCCACGCTGGCGACACGGGTGGCAGTAGTCGAAAAGGGGAGGTTGGTGCAATACGGTAACCCGGAAGAGGTATTCCGTCACCCGGCCACCGAATTTGTTGCCAGGTTCAGTGGCGTGAAAAACCTGTTTTCCTGCACACTTGCAGATGGACCGGCAATTGCAGACGGAAGCAATCAGTCTGTTTCGCCGGCTGATGGCA
>SLNU01000302.1 GCA_007132865.1 Bacteroidales bacterium
CGGACTGGAAACCCGGGTAGACGAAGTGGGCAATGTGGTCATCCGCAAGCCTGCCACGGCCGGACTAGAGCAAAGGCAGACCATCGTACTGCAGGGACACCTCGACATGGTGCCGCAGAAAAACAATGATACCCATCATGATTTTGAACAAGATCCGATCAGCCCGTTTGTGGACGAGGAATGGGTCAAGGCCCGGGGAACCACACTGGGTGCAGACAACGGAATTGGGGTGGCGGCTGCCATGGCCGTGCTGCAATCTGACAGCCTGGAACACGGGCCCATTGAATGCCTCTTCACGATAGACGAAGAAACAGGCATGACCGGGGCCTTTGGGATCAAACCGGGATTTCTTCAAGGAGACATCCTGATCAACCTGGATTCGGAAGACGAGGGCGAACTATATATAGGCTGTGCCGGCGGCGTTGACACCAATGCCAGTTTCCATTATAAGGAAGAGACTGCTCCGTCTGACCATGTCGCATTCCAGATCGATGTAAAAGGGCTCAAGGGTGGGCATTCCGGACTGGATATTCACCTGGGCAGGGGCAATGCCAATAAGATCCTGAACCGCTTCCTCTGGATGGCCACACATGAATTTGGCGGCGGCATCGCCGCCATCAACGGGGGAAGCCTGAGGAATGCCATTCCCCGGGAAGCCATGGCTATTCTCACCATTCCAAAATTCAAATCAGAGGCCTTCAAAACCAAAGTGGCATCGCTTGCTGCAAAGATTTCCAATGAACTGGCTGCGGCAGACCCGGACCTGTTCATTCAGCTTGCGCCTGTGGAAACACCGGCCACGGTGATGGACCATGAAACGGGGAAAAGCCTTGTTTCGGCGCTTTACGCCTGCCCCAACGGGGTAATCCGTATGATCACGGAAATGCCGGGGGTCGTGGAGACCAGTACCAACCTGGCCATCGTGAAGTCCGGCAACAAAAAGGTGGAAATCGCCACCCTGCAGAGAAGCTCTGTGGATTCTGCCAAGGACGACCTCTGCATCATGATGCGCACGGTCTTTGAATTGGCCGGGGCGAAAGTGGAGCATGCCGGGGCTTACCCGGGATGGAAACCCAACGTACACTCCCCCATCCTGAAAACCATGGGGGAGGTATATGCAAATACGTTCGGCAAAACACCTGAGCATAAAGTGATCCATGCGGGACTGGAATGCGGGCTGTTGGGAGGGGTGTACCCAAACCTCGACATGATCTCATTCGGGCCCACCATCAGAAACCCGCACTCGCCAGACGAGAAGGTGAACATCCCCTCGGTGAAGCTGTTCTGGGAATTCCTAGTGGAGACGCTGAAAAATGCGCCTGAAAAATAAGCCTGAGAACCATCATCTGGCGACATATATATGTAAAGTGTAAAAACCTTGGTGCTCCCCCGGCTGCAATTGCATATAAAGACTCCTGGGTTCCTATATATGTAATTACTTGACTGCCTTTGCTTTTGTAATGGGTTATGGTTACATTGCCATGAAACTAAAACCAAAAAGCCATGGAATCTCAACGTGCAAACCCTCCGGGAAATGCAAACCCTTCGGGCCGCAGGTCCAAAAACCTGTTGACTGGTTTAATTGTCGCCGCCGCCTTTTTGCTCATAGCCATTTTGGTGGTTATTTTCCTGTTTTCCAGAAACAACAGCCTGAATGAGCAGCATGCGGCACTGGAAGCCGAAACCACAAGCCTGACGCAGGAACAGCAGCGCCTGCTGGAAGAAAAATCAGGCAGGGACCAGCGCATCCTGAACCTGCAGGATGAAATTCAGGCGTTGTCAGACTCACACGCGCAGGCCCTTCAGGAAAGAGACCGGCAAATTACCAGGCTGGGCCGGCGGGCTGTGGAAGCGGGTGAATTGGAGAAAGTGCTGGTCCAAAACGAGGCCCTCCAGACTGACTACGACAAACTCCACAAGCAATACGGCCAGCTGCTGTTGGAACATGAAGACCTGGACAGCAAGCATACCAAAGCCCTGGCAAAATACAAGGCCCTGGAGGACAGTGTAAACCAAAGCCGCGAACTGCAGGCCGGCAATATTTTTGCACTGACCAAATGGGAACGCTGGCTTTGGGCGGACCGCTACTATGTGAATCAGGCAAGGCGGATCGACGAAACGATGGTCAGCTTCGAGATCAGCGCGAACCCGTTTGCCCCGGCTGGAATACGCAAGATACATTTGAACATGGTTGACCCGGCCGGCAGGATATTGTATCCATCGGGCGAAAGCTTTCAACTTGCCGGAAGCGCAGAGGAAATTGCATATACCAAAATGCAGGAGATCAGGTACAGCGGGGAGCCCGTAAAAGTGCAATTTGCCCTGGCCCACCCGGAAAATCTTGAGCCGGGCACCTATTTGTTTCGCGTTTATATTGACGGCAAACTTTCCGGGGAAAGGCAGATCAGCCTGGAATAAGCAAGTCCGAGGCTTATTATAAACGTTTTCCGGAAGTTTTTTAAAAAAGGCTTTGGGTAATATGAATTTTTATCTAACTTTGCAGTCCTAAAATCTGAACGAAAATGAAACGGACATACCAACCCTCGGTAAGGAGAAGAAAAAACAAGCACGGATTCCGGAAAAGGATGGCCAGCAAGAATGGACAGAAAGTCATTGCCGCAAGACGAGCAAAGGGCAGAAAGAGGCTTTCCGTATCTGATCAAAAGACCCACAAATAAGTTTTGGTTAAACACCTGGTTTTAGTTAACCATAAAAAGATAACCTGCATCGGGTTATCTTTTTTTTTACCCCAACTCAGTGTATATTTACCGCTTATTGTTAAAAAGCCATTCCATAAAAAATTAACCCATGAACATGATCCGCAGGTCTGGTCTTTTCATGCTGGCGGTGGTCATGCTGCACGCCTGCCAGCCTACCGCCACGCATGAAACGCAAACCGAAACCTTTGTCGAGGGCCAGAAGCATATATTGCTGATGCATCCGACAGTGAACAACCTCAGAACTTTTTACTTCCTGACAACGCAGGGACTGTTCACCCTCCCGGAAGATTACCGCGTGATCGGGGTTTACCACAATGAAGGTCGTTACGACTACAGCCTTTCTGAAGCCTTTGTTCTGGAAGAAGGACTGGAGAACATTGCATTGCTGGGACTGGAACCCGCACTGGGGCAGGATGAGCTGTTCGGCGAAAATGCGCTGTCCCCAACCTTTACGGAGCTGTTCTCGAACTCAAAGGGGGTGATTTTTTTCGGCGGACCCGATATCCCGCCGGCCGTTTACGGGGAGGAGACCGACCTGCTGACGGTCATCACCGACCCCCATCGCCACCACCTTGAATTGTCCTTTTTGTTTCACCTGCTGGGCGGATACCAGGATGCATCCCATAGCCCCTTGATGGAGGCTGACCCCCACTACCGCATCCTCGGGATCTGTCTGGGCATGCAAAGCATGAATGTGGCCACGGGCGGCACCCTGACGCAGGACATCCCGACGGCTGTCTATGGCAAAACAAGCGTGGAGCAGGTGCTTGCATTGGAGCCAGACATGCAGCACAGAAATTACCAGACCCATTTTTCGCTTGACCAACAGATTACCTCTTATTCCTATCATCGTATCCGCATGGAGCCCGGATCAGACCATGCGGCATTGGTAGCCGGACCGGAGAGCTTTCCGGTGGTCATGAGCTCTCACCACCAGGCAGCCGACAAGCTGGGAAAGGGGTTCCGCGTAACTGCATGGTCGATGGACGGGAAGGTCGTGGAAGCAATCGAGCATGAGACATACCCCCATGTGGTGGGCGTGCAATACCACCCGGAGCTAAGGTTTATTTACGAAGCGGAAACCAAGGTGGGACATGTGCCCGGAAAGCAAGCGGAGCATTCTTACATGGACCTTTGGCCGGGGGAAAAGGGAGCGGATTTCCACCGGGACTTCTGGTCATACATCGGGGTCATGTACCCATAACAGCTGGAACTGCGACATTTTTTTGTAATTTTGATGCTTTTGCGCCCATGCTTAGACTCATTGCCACATTCATACTTATATATCTGGTGTTCAGGATCGTCACAGCCTGGATCATGCCCATGGTGGTCAGATGGTATGTGAACCGTTACAAGAAAAAGTATTATGACAGAAACCAGCAGGTCAGAAAGGAGGAACCCCCTTCCAAAACCGACCAGCTGGGAGAATATGTGGACTTTGAAGAAGTAAAGGAGGACGACCCAAAATCCAACACCCAATAGCCAACACCCAATACCCAACACCCAACAGCCAACAGCCAACACCCAACAGCCAACACCCAACAGCCAATAGCCAATAGCCAACGTCCAACAGCCAATAGCCAAAATGGAAAAAATAAAACGCCTGCTGTCCCGGTGGGACCCCAAATCCTGGATCCCCTACCCTGTCGCAATCGCATTGTTCGTCATTCTGTCCATCGCCTATGCCAGTCCCCTTCTCCAGGGCCGGGTGCTGGTGCAGCAGGACATCATCAAGTTCCAGGGCATGGCCAAGGAGATTGCCGACTTCAGGCAGGAAACCGGGGAGGAGGCCCTGTGGACCAACTCCATGTTCGGCGGCATGCCGGCATTCCAGATCTCGGTGGTCTATGCCAACAACATTGCCAACTACCTGCATGAGATCATGACACTCGGGCTGCCCCGGCCAGCCGATATGATATTCCTGTATTTTGCCGGGTTTTTCATCTTCCTGTTGCTGCTCCGGGTGAACCCCTGGATTGCCCTGGCAGGGGCAGTGGGCTTTGCCTTCTCATCCTACCATTTCATTATCCTGGAGGCCGGACACAACTCAAAGGCTGTGGCCATCGGATACATGGCGCCGGTACTGGGAGCCATTATCTATACCTTCAGGGGGAACTACCTGTGGGGAGGCATATTGTTTGCCATCTTCATGGGACTGCAACTATGGGCCAACCATTTTCAGATGACCTATTACCTGGGCATTATCGTACTCATTTATGGCGTGTTTGTCCTGGCTGAACACCTGCGCGAAAAGCAGACGCACAGGATGCTGCGGGCCATGGGGGTGCTGGTGGCGGGATTGGTGGTGGCAGTCGGACTGAATACCGGGAATTTCTGGTCTACTTACGCTTACACCTCTGAGACCATGCGCGGGGGCTCTGAACTGACCCTGGATGACCGGCAGCAAAGCAGTGGACTTTCAAAGGAATACATCACCAGCTGGAGCTACGGCAAGCAGGAAACTTTCAGCCTGGTGATCCCCAATGTGAAGGGAGGAGCGACCGGAAGGCTGGCAGAGAACCAGCGGGCGATGGACCGGGTCGATCCGGAGCTGCACCAGCTGCTCGGCTCAGAGAACCATTACTGGGGCAACCAGCCCTTTACCTCGGGATCCGTCTACGTGGGGGCCATCGTAATCTTTTTCGCCATTCTGGCCCTGTTCCTTGTGAAGGGTCCGATGAAATGGGTAATGGTGATAGCCACCGTGCTTTCTGTCCTGCTGGCCTGGGGAAAGAACTTCATGCCGCTCACTGAATTTTTCATTGACCACTTTCCGGGCTACAACAAGTTCCGGGCTGTGTCCATGACCCTGGTCATCGCGGAACTCTGCATCCCGGCCATGGCTTTCCTGGGCCTGAATGAGCTGTATAAGAACCCGTCGAAGCTGACGATCAGGAGCCAGGCTCTGTGGGGAAGTGTACTATTCACGGCAGGCATATTATTGATTTTCTACGTTGCCCCGAAAGCCTTTTTTAGTTTTTTCAGCCAGGAGGAAGCCTTCACTTTCCGTGAGCTGGGCGCCTCCGAACCGATGTTTGCAGCCCAGCTCAATCAGTTTACCGATATACTGGAACAGACCCGCATCCATATCTTCCGCATGGATGTGCTCAGGAGCCTGCTGTTCAGCCTGGGTGCCGCCTTGCTTGTGATCCTGTTCATCCGGAGGAAATTGACCCGGGTGGCTTTTATAGTCCTGCTCGTGGCGCTGATCACGGTCGATATGTGGCCAGTGAACAAACGCTACCTGAACGACAGCCACTTCCAGCCAAGGCGGCGGGCCGAGGTGCCATTTGCCCCGCGTGCGGCCGACCAGTATATTTTGTCAGATCAGACCGGACCATTCAGGGTGCTGGACCTCACTGAGAGCCCGTTTAACAGCTCCCGGACCTCCTATTACCACCATTCGATCGGAGGCTATCACGGCGCCAAGCTGCAACGCTACCAGGACCTCATCGACTTCCGGATCACCCCGGAGATGATCCGGATGGGGACCAAGCTGCAGCTGACCTCGAGCCTGGACTCCGTGGCCGCAATCTTCCCGGAAATTCACACGCTTAATATGCTCAACACCAGGTATTTAATAACCAACCCGGAAACCGCTCCACAATACAACCCCCATGCGCTGGGAAATGCATGGTTTGTGTCCAACTACCGCCTGGTCGGCAATGCCGACGAGGAGATGCTGGGCCTGGAGGAGATCGACCCGTCGGCCACCGCCTTGGTAGACAGGCGCTTTGCAGGCCACCTGGAGGGGAAGGCTTTCCGTTCAGACCCCAATGCCTGGATCGAACTCACAGACTATCAGCCCAACCGGCTTATATACCGCTACAGCGCAGGCAGCGAACAACTGGCCGTTTTCTCCGAAGTATATTACCCGGACGGATGGAAGGTCTTCATCAACGGGGAGGAGGCCGGTCACTTCCGGGCGAACTATATCCTGCGGGCCATGGTGCTTCCGGCGGGCAGCCATGAAATCGAATTCCGCTTCGAGCCACAAACCTATCAAGCCGGGGAGAAAATATCGCTGGCATTCAGCATACTGCTGGTACTGGTGGTGGTGGGGGCAGGTGTTTTGCATTTTCGTCGGATGGACCAGGCTTAGGCCAACGACCCGCATCTTAGGCCCACGTACCGCATGAAAAAGGTATTAATCATCAGCTATTACTGGCCGCCAAGTGCCGGAGCGGGCGTGCAGCGCTGGCTCAAGTTCAGCAAATACCTCCGGGACTTTGGATGGGAACCCGTGGTCTATACGCCTGAAAACCCGGAATCCCCCCATGACGACCATTCCCTTCTGTCAGACATCCCCCAGGGCATGCTGCAGCTGAGGAGGTCGATCAGGGAACCCTACCATCTTTACAAGCTTTTTACAGGCAGAAGCGGCAAGGAAAAATTCCAAGCGGGATTTTTAAATGAAAGGAAGAAACCAGGCCTGGCAGACCAGGCAGCTACTTGGGTGCGGGGCAACTTTTTCATCCCGGATGCCAGGAAGTTCTGGATCCGCCCCTCCCTGAATTACCTTTCTGCATGGCTGCGGGACCACCCGGTGGATGCCATGGTATCCACCGGTCCGCCACACAGCATGCACCTGATTGCGCTGAAGCTGAAACAGCGGCTGGGAATCCCCTGGCTGGCAGACTTCCGTGACCCATGGACCCGGATCGACTTCTACCACAAGCTACGCCTTACCAGGTGGGCCGACCGCCGACACCGCTACCTGGAAAACCTGGTCCTTACCACCGCCGACAGGGTGGTGACCGTTAGCCGGCATGGTGCGTCAGACCTGGAGGAGATTGGTGGCAGAGAGGTGGAGGTGGTCACCAATGGGTTTGACCCCGATGACTTCCGGGACATCCCCCCTTTTGACCACGAAAAATTCTCCCTGACCCACCTGGGCTCCATGAATGC